>NZ_JAKKRH010000065.1:0-19243 GCF_025654465.1 Shewanella sp. SM101 | reverse complement strand
CTTTGATAATCTGACGCTTCTCAAGTTGCCACCTTATTCACCGGAGTTGAATCCAATAGAGCAGGTATGGCAATGGCTGCGTCAAAATGTGTTGGCCAATCGTTGTTTTAGTGGTTATGACGATATTGTCGAACAGTGCTCTATCGCATGGAATACCTTCATTGAGAAGAAAGCAAGAGTGATAGAATTGTGTACTAGACCGTGGACAATTTTGACCAGTTAATTAATGTAATTGGTATTATCGCCGCCGATCAGTTCTCATCGGATAAAACCCGCGGCACGCTGCGCTTTTTAACCATACGCACTAGCCGTGACAGCTTATTGTTCGGGCGTTTTCTCGGCCAAATTCTGATCCAAGGTTTACTGATCCTATTAACGATTATCGCCACTGTCGCCCTCGCGCTCAGCCGCAACAGCCAACTGTTTTTATCTGCGTTAACGTCTGGCGCCTTGGTGGGTCTTAACCTCATCATAGTGATCTTGCCCTACACGGCTGTGATGACTTTATTGTCCCTGTATGCACGCACGGCACGCCAAGCTATGGTGTTTGCCACCATTTTATGGACAGTGATTTCCATCACTATCGTGGTGTTAGCGAATCAATCTAGCCTACTCGCACAACTCCAGTGGGTATTACCCGGTGTTCAACTGTCGGACATGCTCAATACCAATGGACTCAATAGCTTAGTCTATGCCCCAATTCCACTGTTACAAACCGCTGTGGCCCTCTTGCTCGGCAGAATTTATATGCAAAGGAGCTCGCTATGAGTCTGATCCAATGCCAAGGGCTGTCGAAGTTTTACGGCAGCAAAAAGGCGCTGAATGATGTGAGTTTCAGTCTTGAAGCGGGTGCCCCCATCGCCCTTGTCGGTCCCAATGGCGCGGGTAAAACCACGCTTTTTAGCCTGTTATGCGGCTATTTATCACCCAACTCTGGAACCATAACCCTACTCGGTGAAGCCCCCAATAGCCCTAAACTCTTAGGCAAGATTGCCGCTTTACCCCAGGATGCAGTACTCGATCCCAACTTGACGATTGTCAGCCAGTTAATATTTTTCGCTCGCCTGCAGGGCATGAACGTGGAGCAAGCAAAGCAAGAGGCACTGCGCGTGTTGGCCTTGGTCGATCTAATTGATGTTGCCGAACAAAAACCGCCTAGCCTTAGCCACGGTATGAGTAAACGTGTATCGATTGCGCAGGCGCTGATTGGCTCGCCAGAATTAGTATTATTAGATGAACCGACGGCGGGACTCGACCCTGCCAATGCAAAAAAAGTCCGTGAACTGGTCAAAGCCTTATCGCCCACCACAACTTTTATGATCAGCTCGCATAATCTCGATGAGCTCGAAAAGCTGTGCGATCAAGTGTTGTATTTAGATAAAGGCCAACTGAGCCAAGCTGTGTCAATGCATGCGTCGACCGACAGCGATTACCTGACGTTAACCATGCAAAATTGTGAGAGCGATGCACTGCAAGCGGAAGTGGCAAAACTGGCGGGAGTGGTGAACATCAGCTCAAAACAAAGCAATGTGTTTATTATCCAGCTAGATACAAATACAGAAAAAGCGCACAACAATGATATTGAGATGCGCCTATTCGCCCTCTTCAATCAGCATCAATGGCAATACAAGATGCTGCTGAAAGGTCGCACTCTGGAAGAAACACTCTTTTCATAGGCAAGCGTTAAAAGGGGTTTCTCATCACCCAACGGTTGAATAGTGTTCAACCCATAGCTTAAGCGCAATACGCCTTGCGCTTAGGCCTTTTAACTAAGGTTTTAAACTAAGGCTTTCAATAAGCCTTTAAATTAAGTCTGTCACTTCGCCCAGTAAAATCAGCCCACCACTCAATCCGACAAACTTGTACTTACTTTAGCAACACACAATCACCAAAAGCTTCACAAGCCTGTCAATAAAACACCAATCAACCGCGCTGAGCTTGCTATGGCTTTCAATCTCGGGACGAGCTTGTTATAACTCCCCTTTGATTGAACCTAAGCTGACTTCAGAGGTTTCTATGAACAAAGCACAACTTATCCAACGTATTGCCGCCGAGCTCAATGCATCGCAAGCGAGCACTAAACCTGTAGTTGAGCAGATACTGCAACAGATCCACGTCGCCTTGAGCGAAGGCGAGAAAATTTTCCTGCCACAATTTGGCACCTTTGAACTCAGATACCATGTCGCTAAAACAGGGCGTAATCCACAAACGGGCGAAGCCATAGAAATCGACGGTTACAATCAGCCCAGCTTTAAAGCCTCAACGGCATTGAAGCAACAGATCAATCGCTGATAGTGACTCTTAGCTTTAATGTGCAGTCACTCATTTGCGAGCATTAATCAGTAGCCTTGATATAAATAAGCCTCAACGTAATGTGAGGCTTATTTTTTTGTCTAAATACATTAGCGGTAACGCTTAGATGAAAGCATTAAGCCGCTCAGCGGCTAAACATTAGTTAGGCACTGCCTATGCATTAGCCTCAACGCTTTGAAAAAGCGGCGAAGTATCAAGATAATCGGCGGCATTTTCAGCACTGGGATCATCAAGAAAAGGCACACAGCCGAGGAAAGGCGCTGACATCATCTCTTTAAGACTCGCCAAGTTTTCCGCAAACATACTCATATTCGGGTCGACACAATTGGCGACCCAACCTGCAATCTTAAGCCCATCGGCCAATATTGCCTCTTGAGTGAGCAGTGCGTGATTTAAGCAACCGAGCTTCATGCCCACCACGAGTATCACTGGCAGTTCTAATCTCTGTACCACCTCCGATAAATATCGGCCCTCGCCTAAGGGCAAACGCCAGCCACCCGCGCCCTCAATCAAACAAAAATCCGCTTGAGCAAATGCCGCTAAATCCAAACTTTCGATAATAGCCTCAGGCGCTAAGCTCACGCCCACTTGGGCGGCAGCAATATGCGGCGCAATTGCAGGTTCAAAGGTAAAAGGATTAATGACAGGATAAGTAAGTTTCAGCGACGATGAAGTCATCAACTGCAGTGCATCGGCATTACGCAAGCCTTCGGAGGTTTGTGCGCAGCCCGAGGCAATGGGCTTAACACCTAAGGTCGACAGCGTGTTAGACGCTAAAATACTCACAGCCGAGTCAGCACTGGCTATCGCGCCCAAACGGTTCACCGCGGTTAACAGCGCCGATGAGACTAAGGTTTTACCACTGTCGGTATCTGTACCTGTTACAAAAAACATATTAGATCCTTATCTGTCGCTATTGAGTGCACTTTTGTGAAGTGCACTCTCCATAAAGCTAAAACGCAAACCTGTAGACCTTTAAATCCACAAGTCCACAAATCAAAGTCCCTATCGCTAATCAATGCTAAGTATGTGTGCATGAATATTGTTGTAGCTAAAACATAGTGTGAAACTTTTACATCCTGCGCCGAGCACGTATCTGCACTATCTGGTAGGTTAACGGCAAACCTTGGGGTACACGTAAGGATTCGGCTTTGGCCTGCAATGCCTGCCAATCTTGGCGACCACGCAGCCGCGGGGCTAATTCTGCAGCGGCTATTGCGCCAGCAACCTCTCCTGCTGACTGAATCGTTGAATGATCTAAACTGATTGAATTGGCTAAACTGATTGAACTAGCTGAATGGGTTGCACTGGCCGATTGCACCGAGGCGCCCACCCCTTTGATGGAATAGAGTAATGCTTTGAGAGTATCAAAATACACTGTCATAGGAATGAGCTGCACCTCTAAGAACTGCCATGTATCGAGTTTAAATGCAGTTTTTAGCGCCTCCAGTGTCGAAAAGTCATTCACTCTTAAGCCTAATTCGGCTAATTGATTCAAACTCCCCTGCGCCACTAAGCTCAAATGACACTCGCCATCCGGCTTTAGCACCCGTGCCATTTCGGCTACCGCGGCGGGAAAATTCGCACACCACTGCAAAGCCAGATTCGAATAAATCACATCGATGCAACCATCGACAAAGGGTAAACACTCGGCATCGGCACAAACCCCATGATAATCGGGATAAGTTTGTTTTAGCTTGTGTAACATGCCAAGGGCGATATCCACGGCAAACACAGCTGTCGGTGGATTTTGTATCGAACCATGCTCAGAGTGACAACCTGATTGATGTTCAGAGTGATACGCCGCAAAATCGGTCCCAGGGCCTGCGCCAATGTCCAACAGATGACCTTGGGCGATAAACTCACTGAGTAAACTGGCGGCGCTCAAACGCTGTAACTGATTATGGTCTTGATAACTATGGGCCGCTGCAGAGAATCGTTCTGCAATCTGAGCACCGTGAACATTGGATTCTTTGTCAATTGCTCTTTTTCCAACAGCTACTTTTTCAATCGCTTGTTTTTCAAAAGCTTGCATTACAGCAGATTCGCTCACACTCGACTCGTGAGCTGTTGACTCGCAAGATTTGGACTCACTCGACTTGGGCTCACTGGACTGGAGCGCGTTAGAGCTTGGTTCACTCGCGTTGGGCTTGCTGGATTTAATCGGGCTTGGCATTGCAGTTAACACTCAACCATAAAAACTTAAAATTCAATAGAATAACGCGTTCTATAGCGTACATTTATCTGTGATCATCCGCAGCTTGTCGTTCAGTCACAAGCGGCACACCGACGCGACTGAGCACTTGAGCTAATTGCGCAACACACGCCGTAATATCTTCGGCGGCGTGGGCTGCCGTTAAGGTGATGCGTAAACGCGCAGAGCTTACAGGCACGGTCGGCGGGCGAATCGCGCCAACACAAATTCCTGCAGCCCTTAGCTCCTCGGCTACTTGCAAGGTTTGCAACGCATCCCCAATGATCAGCGGCTGAATCGCGGTATCTGAACCTAAAAGGGGCACATTAGCCTCTCGGCATAACCGTTTGAATAGCTTAATATTCTCAAGCAGTTGTTGCTGTAACTCGGGATGTGCTGTGCTGTACTGAGTCGCGGCTAAGGCTAGCGCCGCATTGGCGGGCGATAAAGCAGTCGAGTAAATATATTCGCGGGCGTTACTGACCAAAAAATCGATCAGCGCCTGACTCCCCAACACGGCCGCGCCTTGGCAACCTAAGGCTTTACCAAAGGTCACCACTTGCACATCGATAAGCTTGGCGGCCTCTGCATTGTGATAACCATCGAGCACCGCAAAACCATGGGCATCATCGACAACCAACCAAGTATGATGTTGGCGACAAAGCGCCGATAACTGGGCAATTGGCGCACAATCTCCGTCCATGCTAAACACGCTTTCAGTGATTAACGCCGATGTTTGATTTCGAGCAAGTAACCGCTCAGCGCTTTCTAAGGAATTGTGTAAAAAACGTTTCAGCTGCGCGCCACTATCTTGCAAACCATCAATAATGGAGGCATGTACGAGTTTGTCGGCAACCACAATATCGTGCTGATCAAACAGGGTTTTCATCAGCGCCGTATTAGCACTAAAGCCCGAGCAAAATAACAATGCCGCTTCATGTCCCGTTAAGGCGCAAAGCTCACGCTCCAGCGCCAAATGTGCGTCACTGTATCCTGTCACTAAGGGCGATGCGCCGCTACCCACACCGTAGGTTTGCGCGCCAAGGTGCAAGGCCTCAGCGAGTTGTGGTACGCGGGATAAACCTAAATAATCATTACTGCTGAAATTGACATAGGCGCGACCTTCGAACACAAAACGTGGGCTCGAAGTGGATGCGTTGGTGTTAAGGGCATGATCGACACTCAGCACTTTACGTTGTCGCAGTAATCCTTGCTCACGCAAAGCATGCTGACGGGCGGCAATTTTAGTCTCAAGCAGAGAACTCATCGATGTAGCCTCAAGCATGACTGACTCAAAAATGACTGTTTCAACAATGGTCTCAACAATGATTACCCTATGAGTGTTCGGTTTAAGACGGTTGCCTTAGAAATAGAGCACATTTAATAAGCCTGTCGGCCGCAGTCAAAACAGACTACGACCAACAGGATTGACATGTTATCCAACAATGTGCGTCAAACAACATGAACTCAGTGTTCTTACAAAGCACCCGCGTCATAGAATTGTGCCGATGACTTATCTTGATAGGCTGCTGCTTTGGCTAATACTGCACTTTCTTCTTCCAATTTTGCCGCTGCGCCCTGCTCTGGACGTAAACCTAAACGTCGGAATAGCCCCATATCATCGCTTTCTTCTGGGTTTGGCGTAGTCAGCAATTTGCAACCGTAGAAAATCGAGTTGGCGCCAGCAAAGAAACACATGGCCTGCAGTTCATCACTCATATTTTCGCGGCCAGCCGATAAACGCACGCGCGAAAGTGGCATTAAAATACGCGCTACAGCAATAGTACGCACAAACTCGAGTGGATCGAGATCGTCAAGTTTCTCAAACGGCGTGCCCGCCACTTTGACTAACATATTGATCGGCACTGAATCAGGGTGCTGCGGTAAATTGGCCAACTGTTGCAGTAAGCCTGCACGATCCGTCGCCTTTTCACCCATGCCGACAATCCCGCCAGAGCAGACTTTCATGCCTGAGGCGCGCACATTTGTCAGTGTATCTAGACGATTTTGATAGGTACGTGTGGTGATCACATCGCCGTAGTATTCAGGCGAAGTATCTAAATTGTGGTTGTAATAATCTAAGCCTGCGCTGGCTAAATCGTTCGCTTGATCTTCAGAAAGCATGCCGAGCGTCATGCAAGTTTCCATGCCTAAGGCTTTGACTTCTTGTACCATTTGCTTAAGGTACGGCATGTCTTTTTCTTTTGGGTTACGCCAAGCGGCCCCCATGCAGAAACGAGAAGCCCCCGCGGCTTTAGCGCTGCGCGCTTCGGTCAGCACAGTTTCCATTGCCAGCAAACGCTCTTTCTCTAGACCTGTGTCATAACGGGCGCTCTGCGGGCAGTATTTACAATCCTCAGGGCAAGCACCGGTTTTAATCGATAACAAGCGGCTAATTTGCACTTCATTGGGATCGTACACTTCACGGTGAATGCTGTGGGCTTTAAATAACAAATCATTCATCGGCAGCGCAAATAAGGCTTCGATTTCTTCCCGCTTCCAATCATGACGAACTTGCAACTGCGACATTGAACACCCTTTTTATTCTGTCTTTTATCTTGGCTAGGATAACCTCAGCCCTTAAACTGTCAACGCCAACCAGTGAATCCAGTTTACTAATGGCTACTTTACCACCAACTTAGTGAGCATTTATGCGCAATTTACTCGATTTTGATTTTGATAGCGCCCATATTTGGCATCCTTACACCTCAATGACCCGTTCTCTTCCTGTTTTTGGTGTACATAGTGCGAAGGGCTGCGAGCTCGAACTCGTCGATGGCCGCAAGCTGGTCGATGGCACTAGCTCATGGTGGGCCTGTGTGCACGGTTATGCGCATCCCGAGATATTAACCGCGATGGAAAAACAGCTGCATCAGCTGAGCCATGTGATGTTTGGCGGCATCACCCATGAACCCGCCATTGAACTGTGTAAAAAACTTATCGCTATGACCTGCGAGCCGCTGACGAAAATCTTTTTATGCGACTCTGGCTCTATCTCAGTCGAAGTGGCGATCAAAATGGCGTTGCAATATTGGCAAGGTCAAAGTTTGCAAGGTAAGAGTTTGCAAAGTAAGAGCTCGCAGGAGCAAGGCGCACATAAAGAGCGGCCGCTAAAACAACGCATTCTTACCGTTAAGAAGGGTTACCACGGCGATACCTTTGCCGCCATGAGCGTGTGCGATCCCGAAGGTGGCATGCACACTATGTTTGGCGATGCGCTGACAAAACAATCCTTTGTGCCTGCACCACAAACCGCCTTTGGCGAAGCCTTACAAGCCGATGATTTAACCGCAATGCGCAGCATTTTAAGTGCAAATCACCATGATATTGCTGCTGTGATTATAGAGCCAATCATGCAAGGCGCTGGCGGGATGCGTTTTTACAGCGCAGATTATTTAGCGGGTATTCGCGCCCTGTGCGATGAGTTTGATGTGCTATTAATCTTAGATGAAATCGCTACTGGCTTTGGCCGCACAGGCAAGCTGTTCGCCTATGAACACGCCAATATCACTCCAGATATCTTATGTTTAGGTAAAGCGCTAACGGGCGGTTACATCAGCCTAGCGGCAACGCTGTGTACCGATAAAGTCGCCCAAGGAATCAGCCAATCTCCCGCTGGCGTGTTTATGCATGGGCCGACCTTTATGGGCAACCCGCTGGCCTGCGCGGCGGCGTGTGCGAGCTTAGACTTAATTAACCGCAATGAATGGCAAACGCAAGTGGCCGCTATCGAGCAGCAAATGCGCTTAGAACTTAAGGATGCGATTGATTTACCGAGTGTTAAGGACGTGCGAGTCCTCGGCGCTGTCGGCGTGTTAGAGATGCATGATCCCGTCAATACCGCTGAGCTACAGCAACAATTTGTTGATTTAGGGGTGTGGGTTCGCCCCTTCGCTAACCTTATCTATATCATGCCGCCCTATGTGATTAGCTCAGCACAATTAAGCCAACTCACCAGTGCGATGAAGCAAGTCGCAGCAGGTATTAGCGCGGTATCAAAAAGTCTTGAGCCGCAGCTTATCAGCCACGGTTGATACTTTAACGCTTGGCCATTTTTTAGCTTAACGCTCTTTCAACTCAATAAGCCTTTAATGTCGAATAAACGAACCCCTGCGCACTGTGCGCTAGGGGTTCGAACTGCCTGGCTTATATCAGTACTCAGCAGCCCCTTCCCTTGTTCGAATCTCGTATCCTCTCGATAGATAAACGCGCTAAGGTTGCAATTGCAATATTGCTCACAATTTCCATTAATACTCTGTAATTTAGTGCATTTATTTAATTCGCCAACTGGAAATTTTACCAAAGCCAGCAATGCTTATATCGCTAACTTTACCCCACACATCTTTCGCCAATATCCGCCAACAAATTGAGCTGAGGAATGGCTTAAATAGCTACACCAAGACATGGAGATCATATGTTCAAACTCGCTGACATAGCCGTCAATCGCAAACTCGCATTACAGCTCATCATCGCCCTCGCAGGCGCCTTAATTTTACTCGTTATTTCTGTTACCGCTTTAAAGCACAATCTGATGGCGGAGCGTGAGGCACGGCTTAATGCCGTATTGTCCCTCGCCAGCAGCCGCATTCAGGCGTTATCCCAATCACTGCCCTTAGAGCAAGCACAGCAAGCCGCCAAGGACATGTTGAACGACATGCGCTTTGATAATGATAACTACTTGTTTGTGATTGATGAATCGAGGCGCGTCATCGTCCACCCCATCAAAAGAGAATTAGTTGGCCAACAAATGGGCAATCAAGGCGAAGAAAACTACTGGTACAAAATGGTCGAACTCGGCCGTGATGGCAAACAAGGCTTAGTCGAATACCGCTGGACGACAGCTAACGGTAAATCGGCGCAAAAAATGTCACTGGTAATGGGATTTAAACCTTGGGGCTGGATCTTGGGCTCAGGCATGTTGCTCCAAGATATCGAAGCCACCATTTGGCATGAGTATTTTGTCATGGGAGGCACGACATTAGTGCTTATCTTGCTCATGGCTTGGCTAGGTTATGCCATTAGTCACTCTATCACTCGGCCACTGGTTGATGTAAATCAGGCGATGCTCGCCATCACAAAGGGGGATTTAACCACGCAATTAAAGGTCTATGGTAAAGACGAGCTTGGCACCTTAGCCCGCAACATCAACCAAAGCATTGGCTCGATTCGTAGCACCTTACTGGAAGCGAGTCATAGCGCTGATAATGTTGCCCATGCCTCGGCTCGTATCGCCTCAACCGCAGAGGAAACCAATCAAGCAGTGAATAATCAGCGGGATCAGCTTGCCCAGCTCGCCACCGCCATGAATGAAATGAGCGCCACTATCGCCGATGTGGCGAATAATGCGGAGAGCACGGCCAAAGATACCAAAGAAGCCACATGGGAAGCAGGCCTTGGCGACCAAGATGTTCACGCCAGTGTGGACGGAATTCATGCCCTCGCCAAAGAAGTGGAGCAAGCGACGGATCAAGTGAACATGCTTAAAGAGGAAGTCATGCAGATCAGCGAAGTCACCTCAGTGATCAGCGCAATTTCAGATCAAACTAACTTACTCGCACTGAATGCCGCCATTGAAGCCGCCCGCGCAGGTGAGCAAGGACGAGGGTTTGCAGTGGTCGCCGATGAAGTGAGACAACTCGCCAGTCGCACCAGACAATCAACCGAAGAAATTCAGAACACGATTTCATTATTGCAACAACGGGCCGTGAGCGCCGCTAAGGCAATGGATGCAAGCCGTGCGCTGGCAGAAAACAGTGTGAGTCAATCGGCAAAAGCGGGAAGTGATTTATCGCTTATCGTAGCCCACATCAAACATGTGAGTGACATGGCGACCCATATCGCTACCGCCGCAGAAGAACAAAGTGTGGTCGCTGAAGACATGAACAGAAACGTGTGCGGGATTAATAACTCAGCGCTCGAAGTTTCTGAATCGGCAACCTATCTAGCCCAAGAAAGTGAAAGTTTGGCGGAGTTATCACTGAATTTAAATGGCAAACTCGCCGTTTTCAAACTCTGATCATTCACTTGATTAGGGATGAACTAAAGAACGATGACAAACCTTTAGCCAACCAAACTTTTAGCCCTGTGTTTAGTCCAGATAGTCCGCATAGCAACTGCGCGGGTTATCTGGACTTTCGATTAACGTACCGACTCCACTAAACTCATTTTACCGAGCGCCTATTACTAAACCTATCTTGCCAAGCTAGTTTTGCTAAGTTAATTATGCAAAACACATGCTACTAAACTTATTTCACTAAGCTAGAAATCAAGGCGCGCAGCGCGGCAGGTTTTATCATTTTCGCCATATAGTGATAGCCGCGGCGTTGCACATCTTCCACCAGCTCTTTACGGGTATTGGCGGTGATCAAAATGCCGGGCAAGTCTTTGCCGTACAGGGCACGAATACCGTCCATCGCATCAACGCCATTTTGGCCATCATCTAAGTGGTAATCGGCGAGCACAATATCTGGCGCAACGCCTTTCAGCCCTAGCTTAATGCGTGCATCAGATAAATCTTTTGCGCAAATAACCTCACATTGCCAACGACTTAATAGACTTTCTAACCCCGCAAGAATCGCCTCTTCGTTGTCGATACACAGCACTTTGATACCCGATAACGGCTGCAGCAGCGACGGCAACGCCTTCACTTGCGGCTGACGCACAGTCTCCCCGAGCGGCACGCAAATAGAGAATACCGAGCCGCGGCCTAAATGGGATGAAACCTGAATGCCGTGTTCCAGCACTTTACTGATGCGATCGGCAATCGCTAAACCTAAGCCTAAGCCGCTGACATTGTTGCTCTTAGGATTATTCAGCCGCTTGAATTCTTTAAAAATTTCTTGGGTTTCCTTTTCATCGATACCACAGCCCGTGTCTAATACTTGGATCTCAAGATAATGACCGCGATGGCGACAACCAAACAAGACTCTGCCGCCACGGGCGTAACGGTAGGCATTGGTTAAAAAGTTTTGTAGGACTCGGCGTAACAACGAAGGATCAGAATTAACGGTCGCGCTGCATGGGATCATCTTAAAACGGATTTGGTTGTCCGCTGCCATCGCCTCAAACTCTACGGATAAGCCGTTGATCAGTTCTGAAATCGCAAAGTCACGCCGATTCACCTCCACCATGCCGGAATCGAGTTTAGAAATATCCAGCAGATCGGTAAGCAACTCGCCGGCGATCTTTAGCGAGCTATTCACATGGGATAAGGTGGTTCTGGCCTCGCGATCTAAATTGGGATACTGAGATAAAGATGCGGTAAACAACCGCGCGGCATTTAGTGGCTGCATTAAGTCATGGCCAACGGCGGCCAAGAAGCGACTCTTGGAGGCGTTGGCAATTTCTTCCTGCGCCTTAGCCTCGAGTAACTCACTGTTCAACATGGCTAATTCGTAGGTACGTTCGTTAACGCGGCTTTCTAAGGTTTCATTGGCCTCGAGCAGTGCGCGCTCCTGCTCGCGATACTGAGTAATATCGGTAAAGGTCATCACAAAGCCACCGTCTGGCATGGGATTACCTTGAATTTTAATCACTTTACCGTCCCTGCGATGGCGCTCAGAAGTGTGCGGCGTGCCATTACGCATGTGCTGCACCCGCTGTTCAACCTGCTGTTCGATTTCCCCTTCACCGCAATAACCCCGCGCCGCATTAAAACGGATCACTTCGCTGATGGGCATGCCCTGCTGCAAGAATCCATCGGGATATTGATACAGCTCCACATATTTATAATTCCAAGCTACTAGGTTGAGATCGCTATCTATCACGCTCATGCCTTCATAGGCGTGCTCAATCGCGCCGCGCAGCATGTCTTGGCTGAGCATAATTTTCGATGAAGCTTCATCGACTAGACTGAACACTTCATCCAGCGCCAAATCACGCCCTTGTAGCACAGAATCCATCACCAACGCCGCGCTTGAGGCGCCGAGTACGCCCGCTAATAAACGTTCCGTGTGGAAAATCAGCTCTGGCGGCGCCGCTTTATGCCAACTATCACTTTTTACGGCGTCAATTGAGAAACGGCTAAAACTCTCGTAGGCCCGTGTTGGGCTGACGAATCGACTGGCGAGAATAAGCAAATCCTGCTGTGAAATCGGGCCATTTTTCTTATTGGCGCTGTTTTTCAACTTGCCAGGACTGACAAAGGCACTGGCCTGAATACGCTCGGCCACACCCGCCCTAAACCAAATCGACCCCAAAATATAACAGGCGATATTGGCAAAAAGTGCCGTTAGCGCATCACGCACATTGGGCGTTATCGCATCTAGCAGGCCTTTCTCGCTCGCGACGCCAGACAAGAACACCGATGAACTTTGCACATCTGTCATGCCCTGCAACATGATGTAAAACCACAGCGTAAAGCCCACGCCGAGCCCTAAAAATACCCCAGCACGATTGCCGTGTTTCCAATAGAGTCCGCCCACTAAGGCAGGCGCTAACTGAGCAAAAGCCCCGAAGGACAACATGCCGAGATGGGATAAGGAATCACTGTCCGCTAAGGCCAGATAACTGCCATAACCTAAGCCAAGAATGATCACGATCGCCAAACGGCGGGCATTGAGCAACAACTGCGAGAACTGGCTGAAGTTTTTCTCGCGGATATGGCCCGTGCGCAGCATCACAGGCACCAGCCATTCGTTACTCACCATCACACTAATGGTCACCACCGCCACTATCACCATGCCGGTTGCCGCCGAAAGTGTGCCCAGCAGTGCAATCACCGCCAGCAAAGGTTGATCTAAAGCGAGTGGCAAATTAATCACATAGGTATCGGCCGACACTGAATCGCCGAGGATGATCTTCCCCGCCAAGGCGAGCGGTCCAACAAATAAACCAAAAAGCGCTAAATAGATGGGAAACAGCCAACGTCCTTTCGACAGCACAGACTCATCGGCGCATTCCACCACCATCACATGGAACTGCCTTGGCATACACAAAAACGCCGCCATTCCGACAAGTAACTCAGGCATTAAAGCTTCGATACGGGGATTGGGATAATTAATCAGCGACTGCGCATTCGCCTGCTGCCAAATATCCCCAAAACCATCGAACACCCCAAAACTAATGACGACGCCGACCAATAAAAATGCGGCGAGCTTCACCAGAGACTCAAAGGCAATCGCAAGCATCATGCCGGGATTGTGCTCGGTGGCATCGAGTTTGCGGGTACCAAATAAAATGGCAAATATGGCTAATAAAGACGTGATCAGTAACGGAATTGTCACGCCATCGAGGGGATCGTTTGCGGGTTGAAACAGGTTAAGGCTGAACACCATCGCCTTAAGCTGCAGGGCGATATAGGGCATGATGCCAAACAAGGCTATTAAGGTGACTAAGGCGGCTAAGGTTTGAGATTTGCCGTATCGGGCGGCAATAAAGTCGGCCACTGAGGTGATATTTTGTGCCTTAGACACTAATACCATCTTGCGTAACATGCCAAAACCTAAGGTGAAAATAAGAATGGGGCCGATAAAAATCGGTAAAAAAGACCAGAGATCCTTAGCCGATTGGCCGACTGTGCCTAAAAAACTCCACGAAGAGCAGTAGACCGCTAAGCTCAGGCCATAAATACCGACCTGTAGCTTTTTGGTGATCCGGCTAAACCAACGCTCCGCCCCCCACGCTAATAGGAATAAAAGCGAGACATAACAGACGGCAATAACGGCGACGACTAAGGTTAAATTCATACTTTGCTCTTTTTTATGATTATTGTGCGATAAAACCTGTCTAAAATCTAGCCGGATTTTTAATGCAACAGACTAAATATAAAGGAAAATTTAAAACTAGACCAAGGTCTAATGGAGTTGCCGCCCCCTTGCATACCATACTCAGTCCACGCAATTTTTCAAAAGGGAAGCCCTATGAGCTCGCAGTCTCTCTACAAAGTCTCCGGCAATATCGCTGCCAATGCACTTGTAAACAACGATAAATATAAAACAATGTACCAAGAGTCGATTGTCAATCCTGAAGGTTTCTGGAGAGAACACGGCAAGCGTATTGATTGGATAAAACCCTATACCAAAATTAAAAAAACCTCTTTTGATGATCATAATTTATCGATCAACTGGTTTTACGACGGCACCCTAAATGCTTCTGCCAACTGTTTAGATCGTCACTTAGCCGAGCACAGTGATCGCGTGGCGATTATTTGGGAAGGCGATAACGCCAGCGAACAACGCAAAATCACCTACGGTGAATTACATGTAGAGGTGTGTAAATTCGCGAACGCACTGCGCAGCCAAGGCGTGCGCCGCGGGGATATAGTCACAATTTACATGCCTATGGTGCCAGAAGCCGCAGTCGCTATGCTCGCCTGTGCCCGTATCGGCGCGGTGCACTCTGTGGTCTTCGGTGGTTTCTCACCGGATTCAATCGCCTCTCGCGTGATTGACGGTAAATCCAAAGTCATTATTACCTCAGATGAAGGTATGCGCGGTGGTCGTGCTATCCCATTGAAGCGCAACATAGATGATGCCTTAAAGCACCCTGATGTCACTACCGTTGAGAAAGTCATCGTACTTAAACGCACGGGCGGCAAAGTGGATTGGGTAGAAAGCCGTGATGTGTGGTGGCACTCACTGATGGAAACCGCATCTGAGTACTGTCAACCAGAGGAAATGGACGCCGAAGCGCCATTATTCCTGCTGTATACCTCAGGTTCAACCGGTAATCCCAAGGGCGTATTGCACACCACTGGCGGCTACATGGTTTATGCATCTATGACCCATGAATATGTGTTCGACTACAAAGCGGGTGAAGTGTACTGGTGTACCGCGGATGTGGGTTGGATCACTGGCCACTCTTACATGGTTTACGGCCCGCTCGCCAATGGTGCGACTGTGCTTATCCATGAAGGTGTACCAAATCATCCAAGCCCTGCCCGTTTAGGCGAAATGATTGACCGCCATAAAGTGAACATTCTTTACACTGCGCCAACGCTAATTCGCGCGCTGATGGCCGAAGGTAAACAACACTTCGATAAGTTCGATGGTAGTAGCTTGAGGATCATGGGCTCGGTAGGTGAACCTATCAACCCAGAAGCGTGGCGTTGGTACCATGAGGTCATAGGTCATGAGCATTGCCCTATCGTCGATACTTGGTGGCAAACTGAAACGGGCGGTATTTTGATCACCCCACTGCCAGGCGCGACCGATACTAAACCCGGCTCAGCTACCCGCCCGTTCTTTGGCGTTCAACCCGCCTTAGTGGATAACATGGGGAATATTTTAGAAGGTGAGAACGAAGGTAACTTAGTGTTACTCGATTCTTGGCCGGGCCAAATGCGTACTGTGTATGGCGACCATGAACGATTTGTACTGACCTACTTTAAAACCTTCCGTGGCATGTATTTTACCGGTGACGGCGCACGCCGCGATGAAGATGGCTACTACTGGATCACTGGCCGCGTCGATGACGTGATCAACGTGTCCGGCCACAGATTAGGTACAGCAGAGGTTGAAAGTGCGCTGGTATCACACGAACTGGTTGCCGAGGCTGCAGTAGTTGGCTACCCACATGATATTAAAGGCCAAGGTATTTATGCGTACGTCACGCTAACCCGTGGTACTGAAGAAACCGAAGAGCTACGTCAAGAGCTGCGTCAATGGGTTCGTAAAGAAATTGGTGCGCTGGCAACGCCAGATCTCATCCAATGGGCGACGGGCTTACCTAAGACACGTTCAGGCAAGATCATGCGCCGCTTCCTGCGTAAGATTGCCGCTAACGAAGTGACCAACTTAGGGGATGCATCAACCTTGGCCGATCCAGCGGTGATCGAGACCTTGATTGAATCACGCTTGAATCGTACTGAGTAATATCCGAGTTAAGAATAACGTCCACAACACTTAGCCTATGCCCAATAGGCTAAGTGTAACCTGAACCTCCCTTTTTAAACCTCAGGTTAAAAGTGAACCCTGTTGAGAGAGTGTGTGTGATTGCTCCTTTCTCTAGCTTGCCCCTCCAACCAGGGGCATTTTTTTTGCCTGTTATGTTAAGCTTGCAACCTCACTTTTATTCAGCATAGATTTTTTATCAGCGTGTCAGTCAAACTCAGAGACTATCAACAGCAAGCGGTTAATGCCGCCATCGCCCATTTTAGGCAAAGCCAAGCTTCCGCCGTACTTGTATTGCCCACAGGCGCCGGCAAAAGCATAGTGATCGCCGAACTGGCGCGCATCGCCAAAGGCAGAGTCTTAGTGCTCACCCATGTGAAAGAATTAGTTGCGCAAAATGCCGAGAAAGTCGGCCTCCTCACAGTACAAGCCAGTATCTATGCGGCGGGACTCAATCAAAAAGCCACCGACGGAAAAACCGTCGTTGCCAGTATTCAATCGGCAGCGCGGGGATTAACGCAGTTCGATCAGCCGTTCTCGTTAGTCATTATTGATGAATGCCACAGAGTCAGCCTAGAAAAAACCAGCCAATATCAGCAAGTACTCAACCATTTACGCACGAAAAATCCCCAATTAAGATTGCTCGGTCTCACCGCCACGCCCTATCGCCTTGGCACTGGCTGGATTTATCAGCAACACTATCACGGCAAAGTGGGGTCGCCCGAACATGCCGTGTTCGAACATTGTGTGTTCGAGCTGCCCATAAGGCCGCTCATTAAGCAAGGTTACCTCACAGCGCCAACCCTGTTTGATGGCCTAAGTGCCCAGTACGACTTCAGCCAACTTAAAGCAAACGAGAATGGCGAATATGCCGAAGCCGAGGTTAACGATTTACTGGGACATTACGGCCGCGCGACCACTGCGATTGTGAAACAACTCATTGAACTGAGCCAACATAGAAAAGGTATTATCATTTTTGCGGCAACGGTACGTCACGCCAATGAGATTTTTAACATACTCAACCAAGCTCACGCTGCGCAGAGCGCCATTATCACGGCACAAACGCACGACAATGAACGTGACGCGACGATTGAACGCTTTAAAGCCCAAGAGCTTAAGTTTTTAGTCAACGTGGCTGTGTTGACGACAGGCTTCGACGCGCCCCATGTGGATTTGATTGCTATTTTGCGCCCTACCGCTTCAGTCAGTCTGTTTCAACAAATGATCGGCCGTGGATTGCGAATCGCTGAAGGCAAAAAAGATTGTCTTATCATCGACTATGCTGCCAATGGTTATGACTTGTATTTTCCCGAGGTCGGCCAAGCTAAACCCAACAGTAAATCGGTACCTGTGCAAGTGCATTGCCCAGTATGCGATTTTGCCAATATATTCTGGGGACTCACAGACGACGATGGCGACATTATCGAACACTTTGGTCGCCGCTGTCAGGGCATAGTCGAACAGCAAGGTAAAAAGCTGCAGTGTAACTTTCGATTTAGATCAAAATCTTGCCCTGATTGCGGCGAAGAGAATGATATTGCCGCACGCATTTGCCAGCACTGCCAATCGACCCTCATCGATCCCGATAAACGCCTACGCCAAGTGCTCAGCCAGCAGCACCATCATTTATTCCGCTGCCAGCATATGAGCCTCATCGACGATGACGGCAATCTGAAAGTGCAGTACCTCGATATCGACGGCAATGAATTCAATCGCCGCTTTAAATTACAAACGCCGGCCCAGTGGCGAGCCCTATATGCCTTATTCATCTTTCCCCATAGCCGTACACCGGGATTAAAACCGAAAAAATACACTAAGGTGACAGAGTTAATCAGCGATGCGGATAAATTCCGCATGCCCGATCTCTTGCTGCTGAAGAAACATAAAAAAGGCTGGGATCTGCTCGAAAGCTATTTTGATTATCAAGGTCGCTATCAAACTGAAAATAAACGCGGCTGACATTATCAATTCACTTAGGCCTATGGTATAAAACGACTAAAGTAATCCTAAGGAGCTATTATGTTCGTTGTTATTTTTGGCCGTCCTGGCTGTCCTTATTGCGTTCGTGCTGTGCAATTATCTGAGCAACTCGTTGAAAAACGTGATGACTTTAAGTTCAGATATGTCGATATCCATGCAGAAGGCATCTCTAAAGCAGATTTAGAAAAAACTGTCGGTAAGCCAGTTGAAACCGTACCGCAGATTTTTGTCGATGAGAAGCACATAGGTGGCTGCACAGATTTCGAGCAATATGTTCGTGAAAACAATCTGTTAGATTAAGCGCTATAGATATGTAATCCGCTTAATGCAAAAGGAGACCTAAGGTCTCCTTTTTAGTCTTTAACCTAAGCGGCTTAAATTAGATACTTAGCTGAGAACATTATGCGACAAAAGTAGAAAATGCCAGCATAAATAATATGTTAAAAAAGTATTTTCCGTGGGAAGAATAAGACGAAGGTATTAAATTTGATACTGAGTATTGGAGTTTAGCTTGGAAAATTCAGTGACTATTCGAGAGAAACACAGCGGGAAAAATAAGTGGTGGGTCGTGAAGGATTCGAACCTTCGACCAATTGGTTAAAAGCCAACTGCTCTACCGACTGAGCTAACGACCCATCTGGTGTTGCGCTGATTTATGCACTTTCAGTAAAGTGGTGGGTCGTGAAGGATTCGAACCTTCGACCAATTGGTTAAAAGCCAACTGCTCTACCGACTGAGCTAACGACCCATCTATTGTCTATTAAAACTGTTACGCTGATTTATACACTTTCAGTAAAGTGGTGGGTCGTGAAGGATTCGAACCTTCGACCAATTGGTTAAAAGCCAACTGCTCTACCGACTGAGCTAACGACCCAACTAGGTACTAGGTATTACGATAAAAATGTTCACTTATTTTGGCATCAAC
>NZ_JAKKRH010000064.1:0-19272 GCF_025654465.1 Shewanella sp. SM101 | reverse complement strand
GGTTAAAGGAATGGAAGAAGAGATAAAACTAAAAGAGAAAGAGATAGCAAAAATCAAAACCGGCAAGTGATTTTTGATAGCAATAGTGAAATGAAAGGAAAGAATAGTGATAGCAAAAAACCGCGCACAATGCGGATTATATTAAACTCGGTCTACGACCGTCCCCTGTCGCTTGCGCATTATGACAGGGGCAGCAGTTCAACATAATGCCGTCTATACATTGTGCGCAGCTTTGTATCTAATCACTCTATGCCTTTCAAATGGTCGATTGGTTTGTTGAACGCACTTTCATGACGTTCAATTTGGCTAGTGTGCAAATATTGCGATGTAGTGTCGATACTTTCGTGGCCAGCGTCGGCTTGTACATGGGATAACGGTCTGCGGTTGATATTGATATCGTGCGTAATGCCGGTGTGACGAATATTGTGGGCAGTAAGTTTGCGCATCTGCGCCGCATCTTGTGTAAAGCCATCGATTTCTATACGTTCTGCAGCCAGATTAATTATTTTTTGAATTTCGTCGCGAACATGACGAATGCCTAGATTGGCATTGAGGATACCAACATCTCGGCCGCGTCCAGCAGCTTTGTGCCGTACAAACAAAGGATGATTTTCGTTTGGTCCTGGATAATCCGTTAATCCTAAAAACTGACGATATTTGACTAACGCATCGAGCAAGGCTTTTGAAATCGCAACACTGCGTCTTTTACCACCTTTACTCAACGGAATATGAAAACTCCAGATGCCCGTTTGCTGATTACGTTTAAACTGGTTCATCACCGGCGAATAACCCGCACGTGCAGACACATCTGAAATGCGTAAATAACAGCAATAAATCAATGTAATGAGGAATAAACTTCTTTGATGTAACTCAGGAAATTCTTCTGCTAGTCCAGTAACGGTCGCCATAATATATGACCATTGTAATTCAGTGAATGCGAGACTATTTTCATCTTCATGACTTTGACGCTGATATTGCCTGTTTGCTGCAAATCGACTGTGATTAAGCCAGATTTGAGCAGGATTCCGCTCACAATATTCTTCACTTGTCAGATACGAATAAAACGAAGACAAAATGGCCATTTTTGTTTTTAACGCATTATCGCTTAACACATAAGGCTGGATTTGCCCGAGTTGTTTTTTGCCGACAAATGTTCGCCATTGCGAGTTTGGAACCCGTTCATCATGCAGTTTATCGTACTTAAACTGTGGCACATTAAAATAACCGATCAGTGCTATCGGCGGTGCTTGGCAATAATCAACGTAACGACTCATGTCTTTGCGCGTAACTTGAATGGGAGACATTGAAACCACATCAAAACACCAATGCAGAAACGTAGTGAGTTCACTGCGATAAGCTTTATAGTTGTTTTCGTTATGCTTTTGCTCAAATAGCCAATCACTGGCATGCTCGATGACTAAGCCCGCATCAATCACCTTTTTCATGCTAATTTGGGTGATATATTGGTTAACAATACTATTGCCAACTTGTATGAATTCAAATGAGTCAAATAACGGGATTACTGGAGGAAGTTGCATATTACATCTGAATTATAAGAGTTTCTTGTATGATAATACTTAAACGCAAATGCCGATAATGTTATTTATCGGCATCAAGATATGTCAGATTTTTAGCGCAACTTGAAAATGAACATTGCTGACAAGTAATACGCTTTTTGCAACAGATCAAGCATAGCTGCCACACTTGCTGTTTCGATTGGCTATCTAAGCACGTGAAGTCAGATGCGCAGATGTGTCCATCATGTATCAGCTGTGCCAATTTATGCGCTGAAATTGATAAGTTAATTCGATTAGTCATGCCCTTTCCCTCCCTATCATTATTTGATAGTAATAGAATACACAAATGAGAATCGTTATCAATAACGTAATTTAAGGATTGCCACTCATCTCGCTATTTTATGCAAGATTTTGCACCGCTTTGAAATGTGTCTACTACACTGATTATGTGATCATTATTTTTACTTGAATGAGGTATCGGATGCTGATTGATCTTGCAAAGAAAAACCCTCTTTTTTCCGGTAAAAAGTCTACCGAGACAACAGAGTCTGGTATTCCTTGGAAGGTATTAGTGGTCGATGATGAACCTGATGTTCATACCGTCACTAAGCTTGCCCTCTCCCGCTTTAAACTTGATGGCCGTGCCCTCACCTTTATCAATGCTTATAGTGCCGAACAAGCAAAAGAATTACTCAATCAAGAACATGACATCGCCATTGCCTTTATTGATGTTGTCATGGAAAGTGACCATGCAGGGTTAGAACTAGTAAAGTGGATCCGTGAAGAATTACTGAATAAAACCACTCGATTGATCTTACGTACAGGCCAGCCAGGGCAAGCACCAGAAGAAGACGTTATCGTCAATTACGATATTAATGATTACAAAGCAAAAGCTGAACTCGATTCCCGTAAGCTGATGACCAGCGTCTACTCAGCCCTTCGCTCTTATCGCGATATCATGGAAATCGAGCAAGCAAGGCGCACCCAAATAAATCACCGTAAGGGCTTAGAAAGAGTACTAGAAGCCACCTCAGGATTATTTGAACTGCGCACCCTGCATAAATTCGCCGATGGGCTACTGACTCAAGTGGCCACTCTACTTAATCTCGATTCAGAAACGCTACTGCTGACTTGTAATGCAATTGATGCGATTAGTGGTCATGTTGAACCTGTCAATATAGAAATCCTTGCTGGTACTGGCCAATTTGCTAATAAATCCCACATTACGCAACTACCTGAACATATTGATCGTCTACTGCGCAGTGCGCTCACCCAACAGCGGTGCCTTTATGAAGACAATTGTTTTATCGGTTACTTTCCCACCAAAGGCGGTTTAATCAATCTACTTTATATGGATGGTATTGATAGAATTGATGATCTTGATAAGAAACTCATTGATATTTTTGCCATCAACGTGGGCATAGCTTTTGAAAATTTGCTGCTCAATCAGGAGGTGGAAGATACACAATCAGAGCTTATTTTACGTTTAGGTGATGTTGTTGAAAGCCGCTCGAAAGAAGCTGCCAATCATGTGAAACGTATGGCGGAGTATTGTTCTCAATTAGCATTACTCGCTGGTTTAAGTGAATACGAAGCCGATTTACTGCGCCATGCGTCAGCACCCTATGATTGGCCATCAAATTCTTGCAAATTCTGAGCGACCAATACTAAAGGCTGCATCAATTATTGCACTGCAACATCATGAAAAATATGATGGTTCTGGTTATCCTGCAAATCTAAAACAAGACGAAATTCACATTTTCTCGCGGATTGTAGCAATCGCAGATGTGTTTGATGCCCTTTCCCATGCCCGCTGCTATAAAACAGCTTGGCCTTTAGAAGAGGTTTTAGCTGAAATGCGTAAAGGGGCGGCAACACACTTTGATCCTCACTTATTACAGCTCTTTATTGAAAATGTAGATATTTTTGTCAAAGTAAAAGAAAACTGGAAGGATCACTAATCTGTATAGTTGATTGTCTTGATATTTAGAAAGCCTATCAGGCACTTTCAAAGATATATCTAACCATTGTCATCTGCGAGAAAATCAAAAACAGCCGTTTTAGTTTCACCATTAACGCTAAAACTCACAAAGCCACGCCAAACCATGTAGCCACTACTACAAGAACCGTAGACTAACTGACCGATATAAGTCATTTCATCAGTTTGCTTCACATTTACAGGAATAACGCCCATAAACATGTCTCTTCCTTCTAAGCGGATTTGCACATTAGAAATTGGCATGGAAGATAACAACTGTAATGTCAATGGCTTTTCGCTTGGTGCACTCCCTGGTGACAAGTGAAAAGTGAGCTCAACATCCCCAATTTTTTTAACACAATTCCCCTTAGAAAATTGGCAAAGTGAAGGATCAAGACTGCTTTTAAGTGTGACTTGCTTTGCATCTTCCTTACAAGCTGTGAGATTGAAGCTAAATAATGCAATAAATAAATAGGGACTCAGACGAGTTAGCACAAAGATTAACCTTATGATGCAATATGTTAACATTCTATGGCGTAGGTTGATCTAGATCAACTTTCCACACCCCTTCTTTGGTATCTTTTTTGATATGGCTCAAGTATCATTGCGAAACCTCATATTTGAGCAAAAATATGCAGGGTAACGCATTGACATCACTCAGCAACCTTAATAGGGAAGCTGAGTTTTATGTCATTTATAACAGGTAAAGCTTGTCTTTACTAAAAGTAAAAGTAATAAGCAGTGGAAGCATTATGATGAACCATTCCCAGCCAACAGGCGCTGATTACAATTACGCCATTGTCCGCCAATTTGCCTTAACCACAGTTTTGTGGGGTATTGTTGGTATGTCAGTCGGCGTATTAATTGCGGCTCAGTTAATCTGGCCTCAGCTGAACTTTGACACTCCTTGGTTAACGTATAGTCGCTTGCGACCATTACACACCAATGCGGTGATCTTCGCGTTCGGTACATCAGCCCTTTTTGCAACATCCTATTATGTCGTACAACGCACCTGTCAAACCCGACTATTTGCACCTAAGTTAGCCGCATTTACGTTTTGGGGATGGCAAGCCATCATTCTGTCAGCAGCTATCTCTTTACCAATGGGTTTCACCCAAGGAAAAGAATACGCTGAATTAGAATGGCCTATCGATATCGCAATTACTATCGTTTGGGTGTCCTACGCTATCGTGTTCTTCGGTACTATTATCAAACGAACAACTTCGCATATTTATGTGGCGAACTGGTTCTTTGGTGCCTTTATTATTACCGTTGCCGTACTACACATAGTTAACTCTATGGCAGTACCAGTCAGTCTGTTCAAGTCATACTCTCTGTATAGCGGCGCTGTCGATGCTATGGTGCAGTGGTGGTATGGTCACAACGCTGTAGGTTTCTTATTAACCGCAGGCTTCTTGGGGATGATGTATTACTTCGTACCTAAGCAAGCAGGTCGTCCTGTGTACTCTTACCGTCTTTCTATTGTCCACTTTTGGGCACTGATCGCACTGTATATCTGGGCTGGTCCTCACCACTTACATTACACAGCTTTACCTGATTGGACTCAGTCTTTAGGTATGGTGATGTCACTTATCCTATTCGCACCTTCTTGGGGCGGTATGATTAACGGTATCATGACCTTGTCTGGTGCTTGGCATAAACTGCGTACTGACCCTGTGTTACGTTTCTTAGTTGTTTCTCTGTCTTTCTACGGTATGTCTACCTTCGAAGGCCCTATGATGGCAATTAAGACAGTTAACGCATTATCACACTATACAGACTGGACTATCGGTCACGTTCACTCCGGCGCGCTAGGCTGGGTTGCAATGGTGTCAATCGGTTCTCTGTATCACTTGATCCCTGTATTGTTCGGTCACGGCCGTATGTACAGTATCAAGTTAATTAACGTCCATTTCTGGTTAGCGACTATTGGTACTGTACTTTACATCGTCTCTATGTGGATTTCAGGTGTAATGCAAGGTCTGATGTGGCGCGCAGTGAATGCTGACGGTACTTTGACTTATAGCTTTGTTGAAAGTCTGGAAGCTTCTTATCCTTTCTACTTTGTACGTTTCCTTGGCGGTTGTTTCTTCCTGACCGGTATGCTGATCATGGCATATAACGTGATCCGTACTGTGAAAGCCTCTAAAGATTCATTGCCAGCATTGGCTGAACCAACAGCGGCTTAAAGGAGCAAACTCGATGAAATTTAATCATGAGATAGTTGAAAAAAACATCGGTTTGTTAGCGATTTTTACTGTTATCGCTATCAGCTTCGGTAGTCTCGTTGAAATCACACCGTTGATTTTTCAAAAAGATACGACTGAGCCAGTTGAAGGTTTAAAGCCATACACTGCCCTGCAAATTGAAGGTCGTGACATCTATGTTCGTGAAGGTTGTTATAACTGTCACAGTCAGATGATCCGTCCTTTACGTGCAGAAACTGAACGTTATGGTCACTACTCTGTCGCGGGCGAATCAGTTTGGGATCATCCATTCCAATGGGGTTCTAAGCGTACGGGTCCTGATCTTGCACGTGTTGGCGGTCGTTATAGCGATAAATGGCATGAAGTTCACTTAATCGATCCTCGTGCTGTAGTACCTCAATCGAATATGCCAGGGTTCCCATGGTTAGCCGAAAACAAGTTAGACGGCAAACTAACGGGTGACAAGATGACTATCCTACGTAACCTGCATAAAGGCGGTTACAAAGGTAATGATCTTTATACCGATGAAGAAATCGCAGGCGCACAGCAAGCTGTTGCGGGTAAGACAGAAATGGACGCCTTGATTGCATATCTTCAGTCTTTGGGTCACGCACTCAAATAAGGAGGCAATATATGGATTACGGCACATTACAAGGCATATTAACCATCATTGTGATGCTGACCTTCGTCGGTATATTTGCTTGGGCATATAGCTCGCGTCGTCAAAAATCATTTGATGAAGCAGCTAACCTTGTGTTTTCCGATGAGGAAGTCAACAAGGTATCGAAGGACTCAGGAGAGAATAAGTGATGAGTAGCTTCTGGAGTGTTTGGATTACTGTACTCTCGTTAGTCGTGATCGCGGGTTGTTTTCTATTACTGCGTGTGTGTTCTAAGAACACCACTGACGTAAAAGAAGGCGAATCCATGGGTCACAGTTTCGACGGTATTGAAGAACTCAATAACCCACTGCCAAAATGGTGGAGTTATATGTTCTATATCACTATCGTGTTTGGCTTGATCTATTTGGCACTATTTCCTGGTTTAGGTAACTACAAAGGCTTATTAGGCTGGACGAGTTCTAACCAGAGTATCGGTACAGAGCATGGCATTAAAGCCGATTCTGCCGCAGCGATTGAGCTAGCAGCAAAAGAAGGTCTTTATGTTCAGTATGATCAAGAAGTAAAACACGCTGATGAAAAATATGGCCCAATCTTCGCGGCTTACTTGGCAACACCACTAGAAGAATTAGTGAAAAACCAAGAAGCGTTGAAAGTGGGTGGCCGTTTGTTCCTGCAAAACTGTGCTCAGTGCCATGGTTCTGATGCACGTGGTAGCAAAGGCTTCCCTAATCTTACCGATGGTGACTGGTTATATGGTGGTGAATTAGCCACGATTAAGACCACTATCATGGCAGGTCGTCATGGCATGATGCCACCCAAAGGTGGTTTGCCAATCGAAGATAGCGAGATTGCTGGTTTAGCTGAATACGTTGTTAAATTGTCTGGTCGTGAGCATGACGAGAAACTCGCTGCCCAAGGTCAAGGCTCATTCATGAAAGGTTGTTTCGCGTGTCATGGTATGGACGCTAAAGGCAACAAGTTTATGGGTGCTCCTAACTTAACTGACGATGTTTGGTTATATGGCGGTAGCCGTGGCATGATCGAAGAGACCATTAAACATGGTCGCGCAGGTGTGATGCCAGCGTGGAAAGACGTTCTCGGTGAAGAGAAAGTTCACGTCATTACAGCTTATGTTTATAGCTTGTCAAACAAGTAATTAGGTATAAGTAACACTAAGGCCTCGAAGACTTCGAGGCCTTTTTTTTAAAGTGCTAAAACCGGCTTTTAACGGTAAAATGGCGCAAATTTTTTGAATGGGTATCTGACATGAGCGAACAACAAGCCTGGTATAAGCAGTTCTGGCCTTGGTTTTTAATTATTCTTCCTTTATGTGCCGTCGTCGCAAGTTTTACCACGCTAAAAATTGCCCTTACGAACTCGGACTCTTTAGTCGCCGAGGATTACTACAAAGATGGCAAAGCCATTAATATGGACTTAAGTAAAGTGAAGTATGCCAAACAAATAGGCATGAATTTTTCACTCGATCAAGCCAATAATGAGATTTTACTGACGCAGCAAGGGGGACCTACATATCAAGCCGCCTTGAAAGTTGAGTTCTATCATCCAACCATTGCCGACAGAGATATGAAACTCACTGCGACGGCCGATGCCAGCAATGTGTATCGCATTACCATCCCTACTACCCTAACCGGCCCTTGGGAAGTTCGCCTCGAAAGCTACGACGGTAAATGGCGAATTCACCAACGCGTTGAATTAAAAGATCACGTCCAACTTTGGCTGAATTGATTGTGGTTAAATAAGTAGCGCTATGACGTATCCAAGTTGTTTTCACTGCCAAGAGCCCGTTCTGACGGGCCAGCAGTTTGTAACTCGCATTAATGACCGTGATGAACTTATGTGTTGCCCTGGCTGTCAGGCGGTTTCTCAAGCGATTGTCGATGCGGGATTACTCAGTTATTACAAGTTCCGCACTGAGCCTGGCAATAAACAGAATGCCCTGGTCCCCGAAGCATTAACGCAATTTAGCGCCTATGACTTGCCCGAAGTGCAGCAAGACTTTGTGCATTCTGAGGACAATGTCGAATCAGTGTCACTCTCCATCGATGGTATCACCTGTGCCGCCTGTGCTTGGTTAATTGAACACAAAGTCAAACAACTCGCGGGCGTGAGCCAAGTGCTAGTCAACTCAACCACCCAACGCGCCATGATCAGTTGGGATAAACGCAAGGTAAAACTTAGCGATATTCTCGGACAAATTAGTCGTATCGGCTATCAAGCCGCGCCCTACCAAGTTGACGAACAAGAGCTCAACAATAAACTCAATAGTCGCAAATTTTTACTGCGTTTAGGCTTAGCTGGCTTTGCGACTATGCAAGTCATGATGTTCGCCCTCGCTCTTTATACTGGATACTTCACCGATTTAGACGTGCAGTATCGGGACTATTTCCGCTGGGTTAGCATGATTTTTGCCACGCCTGTGGTGCTTTATTCGGCGCAACCCTTCTATTTTAGCGCCATTCGTACCCTGCTCAGCGGCAAACTCAATATGGATGTGTCTGTTTCGATTGCCATTGGTGGTGCCTATACCGCAAGCTGTTTTGCCACAGTGAATGGCACAGGCGAAGTGTATTTTGAATCCGTATCCATGTTTACTTTCTTTTTGTTACTTGGGCGTTACTTCGAGCAAAAGGCAAGACAAAAGGCCTCGGTCAACTCCAGTAATTTACATAAACTGGTGCCGCTCACTGCACACTTAATCACCGAAAATGGTCAAGAAGAAATTCCGGCCAAAAAGTTACGCCTCAATGATGTGATCCTTGTGAAACCAGGGGAAATGGTTGCGGCCGATGGTGTGATGATTGAAGGCCACACAAACATCAATGAAGCTATGCTCACAGGTGAGCAAATGCCCATTGAAAAACAGCAAGATCAGCAAGTATACGCAGGTACTATCAACGTCGACCAACCGATAAAAGTTAAAGTTACCGCATTGGGGCAAGACCAACTCGTGGCTGAAATTATTCGACTGCAGGAACTGGCATCCAATACAAAACCTGCGATAGCCCTATTAGCCGATAAATTATCCCGCTATTTCTCGGGTACGATTCTAACAATCGCGACGATCACCTATTTGGTTTGGCAACAGATTTCCCCAGAGGATGCCTTTTGGGTAACGCTATCGGTTCTGGTCGCGACTTGTCCTTGTGCCTTAGCGCTAGCGACACCGACCGCCGTCACCTGTGCAACCGCCATTTTTACCCGTCTTGGGATCATTACCCGCAAAGCCGGCGTATTTGAAAAACTGCCGCAGATTAAGCATGTGGTCTTTGATAAAACTGGCACCCTTACCTGTGGTACGCTCTCTATCGGGCAAACGCAGTGCATGGCCGATTTAACAAAGACGCAGGCCTTAGCTATTGCCGCAGCGCTGGAAACGGGCTCTCGTCATCCGATTGCGGCTGCATTTGCCCTATTTGCCGATAATACCTTGGTCGCAGAACAAGTTCACCATGAAGTCGGCTTTGGTGTTCGAGGCCGTATCGAGGGGACTGACTATTTAATTGGTAATGCTGTATTTACTGGTGCACGTGTCGATACTCAGGACCCAACCCAAAAGATTTGGTTAGCACGCTCAGCCAATGAGCAGCTTGAAGTGCTTGCAAGTTTTGAGATCCAAGACAATATTCGTCAAGACAGTAAGGCCACGATTGAGATATTAAAGCAACAAGGTTGCCGCATTAGTATCGCCAGTGGCGATAGCTCCGGACATGTGCATCAATTGGCCAAAGAGCTGGGAATTGAAGATGTGCACAGCGGATTAACCCCCGCGGGTAAACTTGCCCTAGTAACGAAATTACAACAGCATACTCGCGTGGCGATGTTTGGCGATGGCATCAATGATGCGCCAGTACTTGCGGGGGCTGATTTGTCGGTCGCCATGGGCAGTGGCAGTGCGATTGCCAAAAACAGTGCCGATTTGATTTTACTGGGCGATCATCTATCCCGTTTCACCCAAGCTGTCGCGGTCGCTAAACTGACCACGCAAATTATTAAACAAAATTTAGCGTGGGCGCTGGGTTACAACGCCCTTATCTTGCCTTTAGCTGTCACTGGTCATGTGGCACCTTATATTGCCGCGATTGGCATGTCGGCGAGTTCTTTGATTGTGGTCGGTAATAGCCTGAGATTATTACGGGTAAAAGTGTGATCATAATAAAACGTTTAACCAGATAGTAAGAGGTCATTATGGAAATTATTTATGTGCTTATCCCCATTGCCATGATCTTCGTCGCCATTGCGGTAATGGTATTTTTTTGGGCAGTGAAATCTGAGCAATTTGACGATCTTGACCGTCAAAGTGTTTCTATATTGTTTGATGAAAATACTGACAAACCTGGCCATCTAGCCACCCCCGCCATTCAGTCAACAGCAGAACATGATGACATCGCAGCGCAGCAAGCGATAAAAAATCAGCAAAAAGGCATGCCTTTGTGATTGAGTACAATGTCACCGGTGCCTATCTCGTCGGCTTGATGGGAGCTGCACATTGTTTTGGTATGTGTGGCGGTTTAGTGGGCGCTTTTTCCGCCCAAATCCCTCATCCTAAAATAGGTAACCAGCTGGCCCATCAGCTTAAATATTTACTGAGTTACAATTTAGGCCGTATTTTAAGTTACACCTTAGCGGGCGGCTTAGTGGGCGCATCGTCGGCAGGTCTTGGTCGCTTATTTGAGCTGGATATTTATCTGATTATCCTGCGCATGGTTGCTGGACTGATGATGATCGCCACAGGACTTTACATCGCTAAAATTTGGGTTGGAATCGTGCAAATTGAGCGTGTAGGTCAATGGCTATGGCAATATTTAAAACCGCTAGCGCAGCGCCTTGTTCCAATCAAGAATCCGAGCCAAGCAGTCATGGCAGGATTCATTTGGGGCTGGCTCCCCTGCGGCCTCGTCTATAGCACCTTAACTTGGTCGGTTGCATCTGGCTCTGCCAGCCAAGGCGCCTTAATTATGTTAGCCTTTGGCTTGGGTACTTTACCCGCCCTATTAAGCGCTGGCATGGCGGCAAAACGCCTTGCTGCATGGGTACAAAAGAAAACCGTTAGACTATTGAGCGGCTTACTGTTAATTGCCTTTGGTGGTCAAACTTTATATATCGCACTCGCGCAGCTAAACTAGCCCAAGTGAGTGAATTGGTTTAACATGGTTGCAGTGGATAAACTTGAGAATCAACATGACAATTGAACAAAATAAGAATCGTCGTCCTGCCGCTAGCGGATGCACAATCCATTGTCACGATTGCAGTATGGGTACCCTTTGTATTCCTTTTACCCTCAATGCAAGTGAGCTAGATCAGCTCGATGATATTATTGAGCGTAAAAAGCCAATCCAGAAAGGCGAGCAAATTTTTAAGTCAGGAGATGCGTTGAAATCCCTGTTTGCGATCCGCTCTGGCACCATCAAAAGTTACACTATTACCGAGCAAGGTGATGAGCAGATAACTGGCTTCCATCTTGCGGGTGATGTGATTGGTTTTGATGGTATTCACGCTCAGTTACATCAGAGTTTTGCACAGGCCCTCGAAACCTCTATGGTTTGTGAAATCCCCTTTAATATCCTCGATGAACTTTCGGGCACTATGCCTAAATTACGTCAGCAGATCATGCGTCTAATGAGTAATGAGATCATGAGCGATCAAGAAATGATCCTGCTGCTCAGTAAGAAAAATGCCGAAGAACGTCTAGCAGCGTTTATCAGCAATTTAGCAAATCGTTTCGGCAGCCGTGGCTTCTCACCCAAAGAATTCCGCTTAACCATGACCCGCGGTGACATTGGCAATTATCTCGGTTTAACCGTTGAGACCATCAGCCGCTTACTTGGACGCTTCCAAAAGTCAGGCTTGATTGAGGTTAAGGGAAAGTACATCACGATCCTCGACTCGCAAGAGCTAAATCTGTTAGCGGGTAATTCTCGCATCGCGAGATAGTCAATCGCAAGAGCATTAAACGTGAGAGGTCAAGCCTAAATAATTGTCGCCAATAGCATAACAGTTTAATGGTAAAAGCTGTGCTTGCTAGACATGTCATGCAGATTAAGGCATGATTTTTAAGCGAGTTTTAATCAATTTCAAATGAGTTTGATCTAGAACAATACAGCTCACTGCCAAAGGCTCATGATGATATTGAGCCTATGACTAAAGGAACCAAACATGAAGGATTATCAAAAAATACTGGTTGTGGTTGACCCTACCACTGAGAATCAAGTTGCCCTTGCACGAGCGGTCGCCTTGGCCAGTAAATGCAACGCTCAAGTCACTGTGTTTCTTTCTATCTTCGACTTCTCTTACGAAATGACTTCGATTCTGTCGAATCAAGAACGCGAAGCCATGCGTCAAGGTGTCATAGATCAACGGCTCGCTTGGATCCAAGACTTACTCGCCGCTTATACTCATCTGCAACTCAATATCGATACTCAAGTCATTTGGCATAACCGCCCCTTTGAAAGCATTATTAATCATGCTATTTCAGGGCAATACGATTTGATTGTTAAAGGCACCCATGCCCACGACAAACTCAAGGCGGTGATCTTCACTCCAACTGATTGGCATTTAATGCGTAAAGCCCCTGTGCCAGTGTTGATGGTGAAAGCCCATGACTGGCCAGCCGCAGGCAAAATCCTCTGTGCTGTGAATGTGGCAACCGAAGATACCGATCATCAAATGCTTAACGGTAAAATTATTGAACATGCAAAAGATTTGGCGAAAAAGTTCTCTGCTGAAGTACATTTAGTTAATGGTTATCCCGGCACGCCAGTTAACTTAGCCATTGAGCTTCCTGACTTTGATGCCCAGTCATACAACGAAACCATTCGCATGCAGCATGAGCAGCGCGTGAGTTATCTTGCGAGCGCTTATAATATTAATCCAAGTCATTGCCATGTAAAAGAAGGTTTACCAGAAGATGTGATCCCTGAACTGGCTGAAAAACTTGATGCTGAATTGGTGATCCTAGGGACTGTTGGTCGTACCGGATTTTCAGCAGCATTGATAGGCAATACCGCTGAACATGTTATCGATAGCATCAACTGCGATTTATTGGCTATTAAGCCCGACGGTTATAAATCACCGTTAGAAGAAGCCTAAGCAATACGCGGCTCTTTACCCCGCCAAAGATAGCTGGAATAATACGCGCCCTGAAACTGTGTTACTGGGCGCTTTTTTATGCTTGAAGCTATATCTGAAGTTACGGTAAATCCTATGCCGGAAGAATTATCAAAAAAACAAACTACCCGTCTGAATAAATTACAGAAGCGGCTTCGTCGTGAAGTGGGCAGCGCGATTGCCGATTACAATATGATTGAAGATGGCGATAAGATCATGTGCTGCCTCAGTGGCGGTAAAGACAGCTACGCCATGCTCGATATTTTGATGAATCTGCAGCAACGTGCGCCCATTCAGTTTGAAATCATTGCGGTTAATTTAGATCAGAAGCAACCGGGCTTCCCTGAGCATGTATTGCCCGCCTATCTCGATAAGCTCAATGTGCCTTATCACATCCTCGAGAAAGATACTTACTCGATAGTGAAAGACAAAATCCCTGAAGGTAAAACCACCTGCTCCTTGTGCTCTCGCCTGCGCCGCGGCACGCTTTATGGCTTTGCTCAGCGTATCGGCGCCACTAAAATCGCCCTAGGCCATCACAGGGATGACATTATCGAGACCTTGTTCTTAAATATGTTCTTTGGCGGTAAGATGAAAGCAATGCCGCCAAAGCTGCTGTCGGATGATGGTGCTAATATCGTCATACGTCCCCTAGCCTATTGTCGCGAGAAAGATCTCGAAGAATATGCCAGCTTAAAAGAATTTCCAATCATTCCATGCAACTTGTGTGGCTCACAGGAAAACTTAAAGCGCGCCGCAGTCAAAGACATGCTAAATCAATGGGATAAACAATACCCCGGACGCATTGAAACGATTTTCACCGCCATGCAAAACACCGCACCATCACAGGGTGTTGACCGTGAACAGTTCGACTTTGTGTCTCTAACACGTGACCCAGATGCGCCTATGCGTGGTGATGTTGCTGAAGCCAATCTACCTGCATTCGATTTTCTTGATATCGCCAATAGCGGTCGTATCGATTTGGATGCAGCAAAACGCATTGATATTGTTAACACTTACGAAGTCTAACTTAGACTGAATTTAGCGCCTATTCAGTAAGAGAAGTTAACGCAACGAAAGTAAACAAGATAAATTAACACAACAAAAATGCCCACTTAATGTGGGCATTTTTATGGCTACAGAATAAGTTTATCTTTGAGCCAGCGCTTCTGAATCGCTTATCTCAAGACACCTATTCAAGATACAAAGATGATTACTTCACCCAAGGACTCAACACTAATGGCTGGGCACTGAAGCTGAGCGTGGTGATGCTTTCAAGTTCATTAGCGGCTAATTTATAACTGCCTTTTATCGCTTTTTCACGGCCATTAAGGCGTACATAGACTTCTTGTTCAGGTGAGAATTCAAAGTTTAAGCCAGTAATGGATTCCCTAAAATAACGCATCGGGAAGCCTTGCATAGCACCGAGCAGCGTGTCCATCTCAGTCATGATTTGTTGTAAGCGCGTTTTATCGTACTCGGCTAATGTCTGTTTTGCTCTAACTTGCATTGCAATACCACATCCCTCAGCGCTGCCAGCGAAATGCAGATTAACCAAGGCTCGCTGATCTTTTAAATCATCATCTAAGGGAATGAATAACCGCTGAGCATCAGTATACGTCAGTGGCGTTGAGGTTTTTTCACTGGAAATAGAACCACTTTGGATCAAACAATTCTTTTGCATTGGAACACTAAAAGCCACTTCCACGAGTTGATAACCGCCTTTATTGACTTGTTTTAACCTATCATAAAAGCCTTTATATTCAAGGGATACAGTTTCTGCAGCGGCGCTAGTTGCCAAAAAAAACAGGCTACTAAACAACAGTTTTTTATACATCGACATTCACCAAATATTTTTCATTATGACGTAACATATCAAGCAGCTCATCAATATAAGCTTCTTGTCTTTCAGAATAATTCACTAAACCGTAAATCAATTGATCCGCTGTTGGCTCTAGCTCCTGTGAACGTAAATCTGCTCGAATAGAGCGAAATAACGCATAGGCAGTATTAGAATTTAAATTACGCATATAGGATGAAACCGATTCATCGACCGATGAAAACACTTTTACCTCATGACTTTTACCCGAACCACGTGAAGACGGCACTATGCCGCAGCCAGAAGTAAAACACCATTCACCAAAAAAGTTAAAACCTTCTCTGGCAAAACGTGAACTCCCCCAACCCGATTCATTCGCGGCTTGAATTAACACCATAGATTCCGGCACGATATCTACACGTTTAAGTAAGCTTGCTAATGACTTAGCATCTACGTTACGCGCCGCATATTGGTATTTATCAAATAACGCATTGATCTGCGCTAATTCAGTATCAGATAAACTCTTACCATTATCGACTAAGGCAAGCATCTCATTGATAAAGCCACGCTCCATCAAGATAATGGCATTCTGTTGCTGAACAATCGGCCGCAGGAAATCAAAAAAAGCTTTCTTCTTTTCGGTAATGTCGCTGATCGCTGAAAAGTCAGGGACTTGCGTAACAGGATCGACATCGCTGACGAATTGGGGCGCAATAGCGGATGAGTCATTCGAGTGAGGAATGATCCAAACTCGTAATGCAAAAATCGCCACTATGACCATGGCTAATGCCAATGTAAACGAACCGATTCTACCCGTTTTCAATCATTCACCTTAGGTGTAACGCCCTTATTGGGCAAATAAAGGCCGGATTATAAGCTATTTGTCAGATTTCACGAAATTTGCCCATCATCATGATCACGAACTCAGGTATAATATTAAGCCTGAGGCACCATTATCGAGTCGAGCTTGCTATTACGCCGTCATTTATAGATGCAAGCATTTGACTGAGTATTTATACTAAGGTTCCTTAGCGTTATCACCATTGCACAACGGCTCATGAGCCATCCCGCTTATAGCGACAATGGATGGCTATGACATTAAATTTTCGGGTATTCAGGAAGGAAAAACCCAGATGCAGCATTTGATGTTAAATCAATTTGAACGTGTCGTCGCCATCGGCGGAGGCCATGGTTTAGGCCGAGTATTATCCTCGCTCGATTTTTTAGGCAACCGCCTTACAGGGATTGTCGCCACCACTGATAATGGCGGTTCTACTGGTCGACTGAGAGCCGAACAAGACTGCATTGCTTGGGGGGATTTACGTAACTGCTTATCCCATTTAGCTAATCGTCCTTCCGTTGGCTCGCAATTGTTTGAATACCGTTTCCAAGGTGCCACTGAACTCAGTGGTCATAATTTAGGTAACTTAATCTTACTGGCTCTTGATCAACTCTGTGTTCGTCCATTAGAAGCGGTTAATCTCATCCGTAACTTACTTAAGATAGAAACCCAACTTATTCCCATGTCAGAGCAGCCCACTCACTTAGTGGCTCTGCAAGCCTGTGGCAGTAAAGTCTTTGGGGAGATCAATGTCGACAGTATGAATGAGGCTCCTATCGCGCTCTGCCTTGAGCCGCAGGTCGATGCCACCTTTGAAGCCTGTGAGGCCGTTCGGCACGCAGATTTAGTTATCCTAGGCCCTGGGAGTTTCTTAACCAGTATCATGCCGCCGCTGCTGTTACCTAAGTTCGCGAAAAGCCTCGCCGCTACTAAAGCACAGGTGATCTTTATCGATAACCTTGCCGAAGAGGCCTCACCCGCAGGTCGGTTTAGCATTGAGCAACGTATCGCTTGGTGTCACCAAGTGATTGGCAAGCCCATTATTCACAAAGTACTTCGCCACGGTGAACAAACGCGTTTAGGGCCACTGATTAACTATTTTCCGTTGAAGAATCGCCATAATCCAAACTTGCATGATCAAGCGAACCTATTAGATGCATTAAGCGCCCTGCTGCGACTCAATGATCTCACTCAACAACCGCTTGCCTGCTAACGCTTACCTGTTAATCATTCAATCGAAATAATAAAGGACAGCAAGTGCTGTCCTTTATATTGTAAAGCTAAAAGGAATGTCCCTTTAGTCTGTCTATAAGGCTGCAATAACCATTACAACACTTGTGCTATGGCTTTACAGATAACAGGCATATTCGTCTTAGTCATGCCTGCAACGCTAATGCGTCCAGAGCCGACGATATAGACACCAAATTCGTCTTTCAAACGTGCCACTTGGGCTTTGTTTAAACCTGAGAAACTGAACATGCCATTTTGGCGAGAAATAAAACTGAAGTCCTGAGTCACGCCCTCAGCCTTTAAGCTATCAACAAACAGAGTACGCATTTCGGCGATACGTTCACGCATCTCTTTGACTTCCTGCACCCACATGGCTTTCAGAGCTGCATCATTTAATATCGTGCTGACGATCAGTGCGCCGTGGGCTGGCGGATTAGAATAGTTGGCGCGTATGGTACGTTTCACTTGGCTAAAAGCACGTACGGCAGCATCAGTATCTTCAGCCACCACAGTCACGGCGCCAATACGCTCGTTGTATAGACCAAAGTTTTTAGAGAAAGAGTTAGCGACCAGCAACTCAGACACTTTAGACGCGACTAAACGCAGACCTGCCGCATCTTCTTCAATGCCAGCACCAAAACCTTGATAAGCAAAGTCAAACAGTGGCACGAGTTTCTTATCAGCACACAATTGAGCAACAAGTTCCCATTGCGCCAACGTTAAATCGATACCCGTTGGGTTATGGCAGCAACCGTGTAGCAGCACGACATCACCCGCATTGGCGTGAGACAAGTCAGTCATCATGGTATCGAAATCGATGTCATGGGCTTCTGCTTTGTAATAACCGTACTCTTTAACCGTTAAACCCGCCGTTTCAAAAATATTTTGATGGTTGGCCCACGTTGGATTGCTCACCCAAATAGTGTGCGAATCGGTATTACGCAGCAAAAACTCAGCAGCAATACGCAGTGCTCCTGTACCACCAGGAGCTTGCGCTGTGGCAGCACGGCCAGAAGAAATTAATGCACTGCCTTCGCCGAACAACAAGGTTTGTACTACACGGTTATAAGCTTGAACGCCTTCAATGCCTAAGTAGTTTTTGGTCTTCTCTTGCTCAAGTAAAATGGCCTCGGCTTTTTTCACTGAAGCCAGAACGGGAGTCTGTCCTACCTCATCCTTATAAATGCCAACACCAAGATTAACTTTATCCTGACGCGGATCAGCTTTAAAGGTATCGGTTAAACCAAGAATTGGATCAGCGGGTGCGAGTAATACTTGAGAGAAAATCATGACTACGTATCCTAATATGCGCGTGTAGGGGAAATTTCGGCTTATTTATACCACTGTCTTTAAGGGGGTAATAGCGACTTAAGTCCCTTCTTAGGGAAATTATTACACTATTGTCGATTCAACAATAAAAAGTACATTTTATTACGCAATTATTAGCCAAATAGTGACATTACTTAAATAAAGCGATTTACAACATCTAGATCACAAAATCACTCAGTTTTGTATTGTAGAAAAGAAACAGGTCAGAAGTCGCAATACTGAATGAGTAAAATAGTGGGCTTGGGCCTAACCAATCTATAGCTGTAGTGATACTAGATTAAGAATCATGAAATGTGGGTGTAGAAGTTATAAAGCAAAAAAGCCCTGACATCAGTCCTGTCTCTTCTACACAAATCCCTCGGTTTGCCCCGGGGGATTTTTTTGAACCATTTTTAATTAACCTGATCTGATCCTGACCTTTTGTTTCAGATACCACATGCCATGTTTTTAAGTGAACCATCACTCTGGGCACAGAGCATTTTTCAGCGCGCAAAATTAGGGGATGTACGAAGGACCAAACGGCTTGTACAGTTGGCGGCTCAACTTGCAGCTCATACAGGACAATCTATCGTGCAATCTCTTTCATATCGTGCAATCTCTTTCA
>NZ_JAKKRH010000063.1:0-19897 GCF_025654465.1 Shewanella sp. SM101 | reverse complement strand
CGTATTAAACTACACCCTTTCCTCCCTACTGAAAGTGCTTTACAACCCGAAGGCCTTCTTCACACACGCGGCATGGCTGCATCAGGGTTTCCCCCATTGTGCAATATTCCCCACTGCTGCCTCCCGTAGGAGTCTGGGCCGTGTCTCAGTCCCAGTGTGGCTGATCATCCTCTCAGAACAGCTAGGGATCGTCGCCTTGGTGAGCCATTACCTCACCAACTAGCTAATCCCACCTAGGTTCATCCAATCGYGGAAGGCCCGAAGGTCCCCTCCTTTCCCCCGTAGGGCGTATGCGGTATTAGCAGTCGTTTCCAACTGTTATCCCCCTCGACTGGGCAGATCCCTAGGCATTACTCACCCGTCCGCCGCTCGCCACCTCAGRAGTAAACTCCCTTGTGCTGCCGCTCGACTTGCATGTGTTAGGCCTGCCGCCAGCGTTCAATCTGAGCCATGATCAAACTCTTCAATTAAAGTTTTGTTGTTTGACTGACGTCAAACGGCTCAATGAATTCTACTGTTTTGATTCGCTTTGCTCACTAAGAAGCATCGCGTTTCAATTCATACATTACTGTATGTACATATTACTATGAACACTCAATCACGCTTCCCGTTAAGGAGAATGACTTGAAAACATTGATTTAAATTTTTGACTGCCAACCCGAAGGTTAAGCAGTTTCGATTAACTCAACACCTGTGAGTGTCCACACAGATTTGCTTGATAAATTGTTAAAGAGCGTTGACCACACACTGAGTTTTCAGCGGGTCAGGGCTGCGTATTTTACGCATTCCCGTTAGTGCGTCAAGTAGTTTTTTCAACTTTCTCAACACTCATCGTTTAGCTCGCTAACCGATGAACTGCATGGCTTTCTTTGCTTAACTTGCGTTACGCTGTCTGCCGTGTCAGTGGATGCGCATTATAGGGAGATTGAGAAAGTCCGCAAGGGCTTTTTATCGATCATTGAATCGCACGTCGATATTTTAAACGTTATGACCATTTTTTAGCTTATAAGCTCTATTTATCGGAGATAAGTAAGGTTTTTTAGCTAATAATTGATAATTCACGCTCAATATTTCAGCAATGGTCTAGTGTAAAAGTAAATAATTCATTACCATATACTTGCTGTTAACAGTTATTTATCAATTTCCCATTCATCAGAGAGCATTCTTATGCAAAAGTCATTTCTTATTGTCTTGATTGTCGCCATTATTGGCGCAGTAGCACTATCTCAGTTCGCAACGCCATTATCAGCTATTGCTTTTGTCGCTGGCGCTATCATTGCAAGTCTTGTTTTTAAATTTGTTCCAGAGACTTCATCATCTCATGCTTCAGAAGAACAATATGTTGGCCCTACTATGACCTTATATGTAGGTAACCTGCCTTATCGTGTTCATGAGGGTGAAGTAAAAGTATTATTTGGCGAATTTGGTCCAGTAAACTCTGTGCGTTTAGTCAGAGATCGTAAGACGGGTCGTCGTAAAGGTTTTGGTTTTGTGGAGATGTCAGAATCAGGCGCTCAGAAAGCCATGGTTAAACTGAATGACTATAGTTTCCAAGAAAGAACCTTAAAAGTAAGAGAAGCAAAAACACAAGATTCGGAAGCTGCCGACCGTACAGGGACAGACGAGTAGCATTACCGCTTAAACTGTTTTGCTTTATTTTGTAATTTGGTTGGTTGTGGTGATTCGCTCGATAGTTGAAAAGCCACAATCAATTAATGTTGTTGTTAACCCTTCGCTGATTCCCATCTTAGTATAGAAAGCTTGCATAACTGACTCCCTTACAGCTTCTCTCTCATCTGTTACTCTGTGCTCTTCCACAATAAGATTCTGTTGCGTTAAAAGAGTGACAACTCGCTTAGCAATAGCAGCGCCAGAATCCATTAGTTTTACGCCCGCACCGAGCACTTGTTGTAATTCAGCTTTGATCATAGGGAAATGAGTGCAACCTAGTACGAGAACATCCAATTGTGCGGCAACGACTGGTGCCAGTAACTGTGCCAATCTATGCATATCCAACATTCCAGTCGCCACTTTTTGCTCTGCCATCATCACTAATTCAGAACAACCAAAGAGTTCGACATGGCAATCATCAGCAAATTGGCTGATGAGTTCATGGGTATAATGACGCTTAACTGTGCCAGGTGTAGCCAAGAGTCCAATACGTTTGCTCTTAGACATTAGAGCGGCGGGTTTAATGGCAGGGACAACACCTACGACAGGGACAGTAAGATGTGCACGTAATGCCGGTAATACAACAGTACTTGCAGTATTGCAGGCAACGACCACTATCATTGCATTGGTACGAACCACTAGATCGCATACTAATTCGACACAGCCAGAAATTAATACCTGCTCTTCCAACTCTCCATAGGGCAACCTAGCGTTGTCGAAAAGATAGCAATAGTCGCTATGGGGCAAACTCTTGCGGATTTCAGCCAGTACAGATAGACCACCAATCCCAGAATCAAACACTAATATAGGTCGCGACAAGCGAATCTCCAGTTTCGGATATATAAATAAACTATACAGATTGGACGCATTAACGATTCGATGGCTGCTTTACTGGCGAAATCCAGCCAAATACCATAGAACCACATTCAAGTGCGCGGATTTTCCCATAGCTTTGCGAAAACCGCAAAAGCAAGATACTGGACATTCGTGTCACCTAGTATAATATTTGCGCCCCAATTTACAGCAACGGTGAATCAAACAATGAACTTAGCAGCAATGGACCCTCAGACTTATGATGCGCAGTTAGAACACAAGCGTATCAAGCTAGAACAAGCCTTTGCCCAATTTGAAACACCGAGTGTTGAAGTTTTTGCCTCAGAGCCAGCTAACTACCGTATGCGCGCCGAATTCCGCATGTGGCATGATGGTGACGACTTATACTATTACATGTTCGATAAAGTATTGAATGAGAAAGTACGTTGCGATCAATACTTACCAGCTAGCTTACTCATCAATCAAATGATGTCGGCCTTAATCGCCGAGCTGAAACCGAATCCGAGTCTAAGGCACAAATTGTTCCAAGTGGATTTTTTGTCGACTTTAAGCGGCGAGATTTTAGTGTCTTTGCTTTATCACAGGCAGCTTGATGACCAATGGCGCGCCGATGCGGCTGCATTGAAAGCCAAGTTAAGTAGCCAGTTTAACGTCAATATCATCGGCCGTGCCCGTAAGCAAAAAATCGATTTAGATAAAGACTTTGTGGTTGAGTCATTACAAGTAAATGATAAAACCTTCTTATATAAGCAAATCGAAAACAGCTTTACTCAACCCAATGCCAAAGTTTCCGTAAAAATGCTGGAGTGGGCTATCGATGCGACTCAAAACAGTAAGGGGGATTTACTCGAGCTCTACTGTGGTAATGGCAACTTCTCTATCGCACTGGCGCAAAACTTTAATCGCGTATTGGCCACCGAACTCGCTAAGCCTTCAGTCGATGCGGCGCAATACAATATCGAAGTGAATGGTATTGATAATCTGCAGATTATTCGTATGTCAGCCGAAGACTTTAGCGATGCCATGGCGAAGAAACGCAGCTTTAGACGTTTAGAAGGTATCGATCTTGACAGCTACGTTTGCAACACCATTTTTGTTGACCCACCACGCGCGGGGATTGATCCTGATACGCTGGCGTTAGTCCAAGGTTATGAGCGGATTTTGTATATTTCCTGCAACCCTGAAACCTTAAAAGATAACCTGCAACAACTGAACGAAACCCATAGAGTGACCCGCTTTGCCTTGTTTGATCAGTTCCCTTACACAGATCACATGGAAACGGGTGTACTACTCGAGCGTCGTTAATCACTTCAGATACACTGAGCTCGACTGCAGAACACTTAAACGTAAATTCGCTAAAAAAATAATGGAGCCTTAGGCTCCATTATTTTAGTGAATCTGCATCTCACTCAGATTAGCGGTGTTCAACCTTATGCTGCAAAGCCTCGGCGCCTTTGGCGACCATGCGCAATTGCATGACTAATTGATCGGCAAGAATTTTGCGGTCAGCCCGTTTCATATCTAATGCGGAAGCGCCGGCATTAAACACCAGTGTCACTAAAGCTTCAGCCTGTGCACGAGCTAGCAAGGGGGTTCGCCCCGCTTTGGCTTCGGTATAATGAGCCAATTCAGAAATAAAATGCTCAATTTCGCGGGCAACTGCCGCACGGAACGCTGCCGAGGTTCCTGAACGTTCATGCAATAAGATACGGAATACGTTTGGATTAGAATCAAGCACTTCCATAAAGGTATCAACGGAAATACGGATCACACTGCCACCCACTTCAGCTCGCTGACGGCCTTTACGCATCATCTGCCTTAGGGTTAACCCGCCCTCGTCAACCATAGTAAGACCGAGTTCGTTCATATCTTTAAAATGGCGATAAAAAGATGTCGGCGCGATATTAGCTTCCCGAGCAACTTCTCGTAAACTCAGACTTGAGAAACTGCGCTCAGCACTTAGCTGATTAAAGGCCGCATCGACTAAAGCTCTGCGAGTTTTCTCTTTTTGCTGTGCTCGAATACCCATTCTTAAATCCGCTAACTGAATGTAATAACGCGATAATACCGCTTTTAGGCATTAAACACAGCCCTATCGTCCTTGACCAAACAATATAGCTAAGCTAAATTAGCTTACAGATGTACGCTCAAAAGCGAATTTTGGAAACCTATAATGAAAAAACCCCCTATCATCTGGCTTAATGTCAGTCTGTTTGCCATCACTTTCCTCAGTGCAGTAATTTTAGTTCCATGGCGCGGTATTGTTCATGGCTATGGTGCCAGTGAATGGATCGCTTTTATTGTTTTAGCCTTTGCCAGTGGCCTGTCAATCACCGCGGGTTATCACAGACTCTGGTCACACAAGGCCTATAAAGCCCATCCGGCGGTGCGTTTTATATATGCCCTTGGTGGTGCTTTAGCATTACAAAACAGTGCATTGCACTGGGCATCTGATCACAGAGTCCACCACAAGCACGTAGATGATAACGACAAGGACCCGTACTCAGCCAAAATGGGATTCTGGTACAGCCATATCGGTTGGATGCTGCGTGAGTATCAGTCGCAACGCTATCACGATTATCAAAATGTGCGTGATCTGCAAAATGACCGTATTGTCATGTGGCAACACAAACATTACCTCGCACTCGTTTTGCTGATGAACATTGGACTGCCAGCACTGCTTGGCTGGCTCAATGGTGACGTGCTGTCTATGTTATTGATGGCGGGTTTATTGCGTTTAGTGGTGGTGCATCACTGCACTTTCTTTATCAACTCTTTAGCCCACGTGTGGGGCAGTCAGCCTTATACCGATAAGAATACCGCCCGCGATAATGGCTTCTTGGCCATGTTGACCTACGGTGAGGGTTATCATAATTTCCATCATATTTTCGAAAATGACTATCGTAATGGCATTAAATGGTGGCACTACGATCCAACCAAATGGTTGATTAAGTCATTATCTTGGTTGGGATTAGCTAAGGATTTGCGTACGAGTCCACAGGAACGTATCGAGAGCGCACGCTTACAGATGCAGTTATTACGTACCAAGCGGAAGGTTAATAACCTGCCTAATGCTGATGAAATTATTGAAAAAATCCAAGCAGAGTATGAGTTATTAAAGCTGCACTTAATGGATTACTATCAAGCACAGAAAACCTTGCTTGAGGCCAAGCGTAAACAACTTGTCGATCAGCAACTATTGCAACAAGTTGAAGAGCTAAAGGCGCGTTTCTTAGTCCAGCAAAAACATTGGCGCAGCCTGACCGCAACTTATAGCTAAGCCACAATTCTGCCCGAAAGTCATACGGCCACCTTGCATGGTGGCCGTATCTGATTATGATGATGCCTTAATCACTTAAATAGGCTGTTGAGATCATGTCAGATTCCCCAGTTATACTCCCAGAATCAATCAAGCTAACAGAATATAGTCATGGCGCAGGTTGTGGCTGCAAAATATCCCCTAAAGTGCTCAGCACTATCTTAGCCTCGCAATTACCTGTATTTACCGATCCAAATCTGCTGGTTGGCAATCAGAGCCGCGACGATGCTGCAGTGTACAAACTCAATGATGACATAGGCATCATTAGCACTACCGATTTTTTTATGCCAATTGTTGACGATCCATTCACCTTCGGTCGTATCGCAGCGACCAATGCGATCAGCGATATTTATGCCATGGGCGGCACGCCTATTATGGCGATTGCAATTTTAGGTTGGCCAATCAATAAACTACCCGCAGAAATCGCACAGCAAGTGGTCGATGGCGGCAGACAAGCCTGCATGGAAGCAGGGATCATGCTAGCCGGTGGTCATAGCATAGACGCACCCGAACCTATTTTTGGTCTCGCGGTTACCGGGCAAATTGCCTTAAGTGATTTAAAACAGAATGATACCGCTAAAGCCGGCGATCGTTTATATCTCACTAAACCTATCGGCATTGGTATTTTAACCACAGCGCAAAAACAGAAAAAACTCCGCGATGAAGATAGCCTCATTGCGGTAAATGCTATGTGTCAACTCAATACTATAGGCGCGACCATTGCAAAAATTAGCGGTGTAAATGCCCTGACTGATGTCACAGGTTTTGGACTGGCAGGACACTTACTCGAAATGTGCCAAGGCGCCAACCTCACTGCGAAGCTTAAATTTGATGCAGTGCCATTGTTACCACGCGCCTTAGATTATTTGGCCTTAGGTTGTGTTCCTGGCGGAACTCACCGTAATTACGACAGTTATGGCGAGAATCTCCCTGAACTCAGCGAGCATCAAAAAGCGATACTGTGCGATCCGCAAACCAGCGGTGGTCTGTTAGTTGCCGTCTCGGCCGCAGCTGAAGCGGAATTAATTGCCCTACTCGATGCGAACCACATAACCCCAATCTGCATTGGGTCACTGGAAACACCGACCACTGCAGCGAATGTGGTGTTGTGCTGATGCCAAGCGCTATTGTAGCCGCAGAGCAATATAGGGAGATCTTTCTCAATCAATATCCGATGATGGATGTGCGAGCGCCCATAGAGTTTACTCGAGGTGCGTTTCCCAACTCGACCAACTTGCCCTTGATGCTGGATAGTGAAAGGGAAAAAGTCGGTACTTGTTATAAGCAATTTGGTCAGCAAGCCGCGATTGCATTAGGTCATTCACTAGTGAATGGTCCCATCAAGCAACAGAGAATCGAGGCTTGGGCTAGCTATGTTAAAGCCAATCCTAATGCTTACCTTTATTGCTTTCGCGGCGGCCTGCGCTCGCAACTCACTCAACAATGGCTCAAAGAAGCGGGGATCGAAGTCCCCTATATTCAGGGTGGCTATAAGGCCATGCGCCAATATCTGATTGGCGTGATTGAAGCGGCACCGACTCAGCAACCGTTATTGAGTTTGAGCGGGATGACGGGCTGCGGTAAAACCGATTTTCTACTACAGCGTAAAGAAGCGGTTGATCTTGAAGAAATAGCTAATCACAGAGGCTCTAGTTTTGGAAAGAATATCGACCCACAGCCAACGCAGATTAACTTTGAAAATCAACTCGCCATTGCCTTGCTACAACACCAAACAAGTGGCGCGGCGTGTTTACTGCTCGAAGATGAAAGCTTCCTGATTGGGCGTTCGGCGCTGCCGCAGACATTTTATACTGCGATGCAGACCGCTGATGTGCTGGTATTAGAGGAGGCGGACGACTTCAGGCTGCAGCGGCTACTCAATGAGTATGTGCACAAAATGCATAGGGGATTCTGTGATCGCTTAGGCGCTGAAGCGGGATTCGCCGCCTTTAGCCAGTACCTGTTACAGAGTTTAGTGAGCATTCGTAAACGCTTAGGTGGTAAACAACATCAAGAACTACAGGATATGATGCAACAGGCATTAACCCAGCAACTCCATCAAAATGACACTTCTCTGCATTTAGCATGGATAGCAGTGCTGCTGCACAAATATTATGACCCAATGTACGAATACCAGTTACAAAAAAAATCCGAACGGATCCTCTTTAAGGGCTCACATCAGGCCATGCATGAATGGTTGGATAACTATAAGAGTGATAGAAAAGCCGCACAATAACTGTGCGGCGAGTACGCTAAAAATTAATTTGCAAAAATCGTAATGGCTTCATAGTTATAATTATCGAATTTAGCCGAACGAATATTACCCGTGCTACGGCTCGATTTACTGAGCTCGGCACGGAAATCATATAGCCCTGTCATTCCTTCGTACCCCCAGACATACAAACTCATCATAGGAATTGTTATTCCATCAAATGCTGTTTGTAAGTGTATGGGCAAATCTAAATCCGGAATTGACCCCTTTAATGAAGCCGAAATAGCCCAATTCGCATAGCCATCTTGTCCTATGGTGATTTGCATCGCTTGCATATGGGCATTGTTGAAACTGTAGTCATAATTTGCACTACCACCATTATTAATAGTAGTGATTAAACGTGTCGTTTCATCCAGCATTTGGTTTTCATTTAACGGTAAATTCAAGCTCAAACTCTTAGAAGGATCAGTAACAGCCCTACGTGTTATTGCCGAATAATTTATGTAGCCAGCCTCATTCGCACCAAGGGCAATCCACTGTGATGCGTAAACTAAATTGCGATCAAAAATCGCGGGAAATAATTGCACTTCTTTCGTCGGCCATTCTACCCAGTTTTGGCGACCAAATTCAGTTTCAGAGTAACTCCTTAGCGAATAATCATTGGTATTCACATCAACATTTAACGGAGTCCCTTCATGATGAGTACCTTCAAATTCACTACTCGATATAGGTACTGCTTGCGATAAATCTAGTGTATTTATATCTATGCTAGCAGCATAAGCCGTAACACCACTCTGGCTAGGAACTAACACCATATTCACTGGTGCAAACTTATCGTCCTGCTTACACAGGCGTAATGAAGAATTGTTAGAATGTGAGTCCAAAAATGAGTTATTACCATATAGCTGGTAGTCACTATATACAGCTTCAATTTCACTAAGATCAAAATTCACATCACTACAGTCACATTGGCTATTTAAATTTTCATCTGTGAAAGCATAAATGCCATAGTCGCCAGCTTTAGCGGCTAAATCCGTACGGATGCTCCAAGTTGACTGACCATTACGAAACTCTTTTGCTGCAACTGTTAAATGTGATGCTTCGCTTGTCCAGGGTATATCGACATGTCCCTGCCCATCACTCTTATAAGTGCCGAGAATATGGCCGTCTTGTCGGTGAATAATAACATCGGCACCTGCCATTTTTTCTTTTACATTGCATTTGCTTGCAACGCTCTGCACATCCATAACCAATCTAGCTGGTGTTGTACCCGAATCACCAGAATCCCCACCACTTGAATCACCCGAACCTCCACATCCACCAAGCAATAACACTAGTGCACTGGCATAACATCCTTTTCCCATGACCAAACTCCAGAGTATATAAGTTATTATTTTGTAAATTTGTTAAAGCATACCAATTACAACACGGCTTCATTTCGTTCAACAAGTAGGTTTGCAACTTGATGTCGCAAATTTTCACGATTAGCGGAAACGTCCACGATAGGAACCGCAATATCCACCGACACCCTTGACCAAAAACGCTTGGGCATTTTAGCTAAGGCATGCCCGCCCTTGTGGCTAAAGTAAGAACCCCATAATCCGTGCAGCGCCATAGGAATGACTGGCACTGGATCTCTGGCCAAAATCTTATCAATTCCAGGACGAAAATCGCCAAGTTCACCGTCAGGTGTGAGTCGACCCTCAGGGAAAATACATACCAACTCATCATTGGCGAGCGCTTCATGAATCGCCTCGAAGGCACGATTATAAGTCTCTTCACTTTGCTTAGGCGAACAGATAGGGATCACACCTGCATGGCGGAACAAATACTTCAACAGAGGAATTTCGCTGATGGATTTATCCATCACAAAGCGGATTGGCCGTGTCGACGCTCCCATAATAATCAATGCATCCACATAACTCACATGGTTACAGACTATGATGCCAGCCCCTTCCTTTGGAATTTTCTCTCGGCCTGTGACTGTCACTCGATACATAACATGACTGAGTAAGTAACTGATAAATCGTTGTGTAAATTCTGGTACTTGTGAATAAACATAGAGCGCGACTACAGCATTCATCACGGCGAGTAGCAGAAATAACTGTGGAATAGTCCAACCTGCAACGCCCAGTAACAGCATAGATAACAGTGCCGAAACCACCATAAACAATGAGTTCATAATGTTATTGGCTGCAATCGCCTGAGCACATTCACCCTTAGGCGAACGAGATTGAATAAACGCATACAAGGGGACGATAAACAAGCCACCGCTAACGCCAATCATAAAGAAATCCAGCATCACCCGATAATGTTGCGACTCGCCAATAAAGGCCTTTAATCCATAGACAAAACCAGCATCCACTGGCGCAGGTGGAATAGCCCAAAGCAAATCGACACCAAAAATAGTTAATCCCAATACCCCAAATGGCAGTAAACCGAGTTCCACATGGCCGTAGGAGAAACGTTCACAAACGAAGGAGCCAACAGCAATCCCGATGGAAAACATGCCTAATAATAATGACACCACAGTCGCACCAGAATGCAAATGCAGCTTAGCAAAGTTAGGAAACTGAGTCAGATAGGTCGCACCTAAAAACCAAAACCAACTGATCGCGAGGATAGCCATCCAGATTGAAGGCGTTTGACGGGCTTTTTTGATGCTACGCCAAGTGCCCGATAACGGCCTGAAACGTATTTTTTCAATGACGCCCTGCGGGGGTAATGCAGGAATCGCTCGGCTCGATAAATATCCTGCAAAGGCTAATACAGCAACAGTAATCGCCGACCAAAGCGTACCGTTTCCATTAGAAACCAAGATCCCCGCACTCAAAGTGCCCACCAGAATCGAGAGAAAAGTGCCCATCTCAACCCAAGCATTGCCTGTGACTAACTCGTCCTCTTTCAACGCTTGGGGTAACAAGGAATATTTAACCGGACCGAAGTATGCTGACTGGCTACCCGTTAAAAATAACAGTAATAACATCATCATGTAGCTCTCGCTCAGAATCGCAATCGCGGCGCTAAACATGATGATGACTTCGAGTAGTTTCAATCGGCGGATAAGTTTGGCCTTATCCATATTATCGGCGACCACACCCGCATGGGCCGAAAAGAGGAAAAATGGCAAAATAAACACCCCAGCCGCCAAGTTCACAAACATATCGACGCTTATGGGTAGGTCTTTCACTTGGTTAAAGGTCACTAATAGCAGCAACACATTTTTATAGATGTTGTCATTCAATGCGCCTAAGCACTGAGTCGCAAAATAGGGTAAAAAACGTTTTGTTAGCAGCATGATAGTTCCTTCTGGTAACCCATTCCTTGTAAATAAGCTTGTACGTGACTCTTGAGTAAATCCCGCAGTGATAATGACTCAGCGAAGAGCTTATTATCGAGTGACAGAGAGGTCAGCCCATGAATTCCCCCCCATAATACCCGGCTCATACTGAGATGCTGCACTGGCGTAACCTCGGGAAATAGTTGCGCCAATTCACGCTCAATCAGAGTAAATAACCCCGCAATCAATTGCCCTTGCGATTCAGGCAAGGGTTCAGAATCGAGTAATTGCAGCTCAAAAACCAGCTTGAAAGCTTGACGCTGCTCATGGGCGAATTGACTATACTCCCACGCCATTGCAATAATTTTACCTAAACTGTCGGCCGCACGAACACCCGTCAATCGGTCGTGCAAAGTCCTAAGCGTTGACTCAGAAACAGCCAGTAATAAATAGTTGTAGCTGCCGAAAATATTGATCAAGGTACTAGGGACATAACCAATTTGGCTGGCCACTTTGCGTAAGCTGAGCCCTATGGCACCTTGATCTATCAGTAACTCAGTTGCCGCTTGTATTGCCATCGCGCGAATTTCATCATGGCTGTGTTCTTTTCGTCTGGCCATAGGTCTCATCCCCTGTTGAATAGCAAGAGACTAACAGCAGTTAAAATAAAAAACAACGTTCAAAATAAGTTTGTTTTACGTACAGAAGAGGGTAAATAATGAAGGATATTATTGAAGATGATGGATAAAGATAGGCACTCGAATTAGATTCCCTCAGCAAGCCGAACTGGAACCGTGGGATGACATCACCTAAAAGAGCATAAAAAACGGCGCGCTCAGTCAGCACACCGTCCATTATTTTGATTTAAAAATCATTCTTAATTCAAAGGTGATTTTTATTTGAGGATAATCTTTGGTTCAAAGATAAGCGCGCGATTTAAGGCCTGCGATAAGTCATCACAACCCTATCTGCGCCATCGCCAAAATAATCGGCCTCAAAAGTTGAATCAATGAAACCTAAATGCTGATATAAGCCATGGGCAGGGTTACTCGGATCAACGGTTAAACACACCCGCTCAACTGACACGGGCAACTCGGCTAAACATTGTTGCATCAAACGTTTGCCGAATCCCTTCCCGCGAGCATTTTCACTCACTGCGACAGATAATATCCACATGCAGTTAGGATCGCTACTCTGGGCACTGAGCAAATAGCCTTGTAGCTGATTATCTGCATCCACGGCCACTAAAAATTGCTCTGGCCAACAATCAAATCCCTGACGGAAGAAAAAATCGGGATAGCTGTGCTCGCCAAAAATGGCCTGTTCGAGCTGATAAACCGCGAATAACTCTGACTTTAATACCGGACGTATAGACTGCATTTGAAAATCATTCACCTATTAAAATCTTATCCCACTCTAAGTTGGGTGCACCAACTACGATGAAATTAGGGTTCTCTAAGCTCTCGCGCTCATTGTAGGTTAACGGTTGCAGCTCAGTATCCATCAGCTGTCCACCCGCTTCCTCGACGATAATTTGCGCGGCTCCCGTGTCCCACTCACCCGTTGGTCCGACTCGTACATAACAATCAGCACGACCTTCGGCGACAAGACAACTCTTTAACGCTGCGCCCCCCATCACGACTAACTCGCAGTGTTTGGGATGGTTGAATAGGGTCAACACAGATTGGGGGTCCTGACGGCGACTTACGGCCAATCTTAGGGATACCTTTTCACGGTGCTCAATTTGGCGACTGCTAATACGCACTTCTTGTTTATCCGTGCGTTTGTACGCCCCTAAACCAGCAATAGCGTAATAACACACTTGCGTCATCGGCACATAAACCACGCCCATCACAGGACGATTGTGTTCCACCAGCGCGATAATGACTGAAAAATCACCGCTGCCAGCGATAAACTCCCCCGTACCATCGAGCGGATCCACCAACCAATAGCGCTTCCAAGATTCACGCACACTCAACGGAATGTCAGCGGCTTCTTCAGATAACACAGGAATATCAGGCGTTAAGGCGGTTAATCGGTCACAAATGATCTTGTTCGCCGCTAAATCTGCGGAAGTGACAGGGGTATTGTCAGACTTCATTTCTCGCTCAAAATTACCTTTGAGATAAATGTCACGGATAGTTATCCCTGCATCGGTCGCAATCGCAATAACTTCGTCGATCAACTCTTCTGGCTTCATAACAACTCCAATCGCCTGCTGAGCGAATGTTTTGCAAGCGTGCAAACTCTGAACGCTTAAAAGGAAAAAGATTATTTAAGTTATATACCCAAGCTACCTGAAAATACGAGTTTCAGAGCGCCTAGGGTGCTTCAATTCAAGGCGCATCAATGAAAGAATGTCGGCCACCTTTTGAATTGATGCAACACCGAAGTGGAGTGCCCTAGGCGCTCCGTCCCGGCGGGTTTTAACGCACTTTATGCTGTGTTGGTTATTTTTAACTTAGCCCGCTAGGTCTGCAAATAACCGCCTTGCCTAAAGTGCGTTAAACTCCCGCTGAATTCTGCATCTTCAGGTTGTTTGGGTATAAATATTTTTGCGCCAAAAACAACGCGCTCACACTACGGGATTCAGAAAAATCGACATCATCGAGCAAGGCTTCCCAATCGGCGAGCGCCCAAGGCACCACATCAATTGGCTCAGGCTCATCACCTTCAAGGCGACTCTCATACAGATCTTCTGCAAGAAAAATTTGCATCTTACTAGAGAAATAACCCGGAGCTAGGCTGAGTTCTTTCAGTAAGGTGAGCTTATTCGATCCAAAGCCAATTTCTTCCTGTAATTCACGATTAGCAGCTTCTATTGCTGTCTCACCGGGATCGATCAAACCTTTTGGGAAACCGAGTTCGTAATTATCAGTTCCTGCAGCATATTCGCGTGCCAGTAGCATTTTCCCTTGATGAATAGGCACTATCATCACAGCGCCACGACTACCGCCTTTCATGCGCTCATATTGGCGCTCTACACCATTGGAGAACTTAAGATGCACTTGCTCAATTTGAAATAATCGGCTTCTCGCGACAACTTCGGTATGCAATATTTCCGGCTTATTCTGCCGTTGCGACATAACTGCCTCTGGATAAAAAAGCGATAAATTAAATAAGGTAAGTAACAATCTTACTATCCTGTCTTTAATCTACAACCTGAATTTATTATATGCTCCTAATGGTAAGCCACAAATCCTTTGCGATATGCATCACAAACCCAGCTCAGCCTTAAGTGAACACCTTCAAAATATTCTCAAATACGATGTTTTATTGGATAGTAAAAAGGGGCGAATGCCCCTTTTGATATGCTAACGCTTAAAATTGATATCGTAGATTGAGCTGGTAACTGAGGAAATCATTAGGCTCGATATCCACATATTGATATCCCAAACCTACAGACCATGACTCAGTAAATTGATAGCTAAAACGCACGCCCGCATACCAATCTGTACCATCAAGCTCTGTAGTTAAACGGCTATTGCCCATAGTGCTACTGATATCCGCTTGCCACCTAAACAACCCGATGGGTACTTCGAACCGCCAAGCTTCATGTTGGAGTAAAGTGAAGCGTAATCCCAGCATAACACCATCGGCCAGAACTGGCGTCACGGCTTTGACCTGCTCATGATATTGCTCAGGGGTGAGACTTGCGCCCTCAATCCTCGCAGTCCCATTACCAAAGTCGGCATAGCCTAATTCGATGGCAACATAGGGAGTCCATTGATAACCGATACTCACACCCAAAGCAGTATCTTTATCATCAACCGATGTTACAAAGCCTGCCCCCGCTTGTGGCTGTAGATCTCGCCTGCTGCTATCAACCTGAGCTTGCCCGACAAATCCCTCGACATACCAGTTATCAGCCGCATTTGCTTGATTAACGGAGCCTACGAGCAACACAGTGCCCAAGACTAATTTATGTAATTCCTTACGGCGAATTAAACCCATTGTAAGAATCAAACCTAATGCCCATAAGGACATACTGCCTCCACCCGACTTGTTATCTATCACCACATCTTGGTATGCCTTAACTGTGATTAACGCTTGCCCAGTTGCTTCGCCGCCCAATCCATCACTAATCTGATAACTCACAGTATCTACTCCATCAAATCCAGTTTTAGGGATATAACGTAGTTTATTAGACTCAACAGAAACCGTTCCTTGCTGCGCGGTTGCGCTGACTAAGGTTAAAACGTTTCCATCGGGATCACTGTCATTACTCAACACATCGAGTAACAAGCTCGTTCTGTCATCTATGGCAGCACTATCGTTCACCGTCGTAGGTGCCGTATTGCCATTAACAATCACAGTCAACTCACTACTCGCAGTACCACCTTTACCATCGGTAATGCTATACACCAGCACATCTGTACCGATGAAATCGGTTGCTGGCGTGTAACTTAACTGCTGATTAGCCAAGATAACTACGGTTCCGAACTCGCTGGTGACTTGTGTTACCGTCAAGGCATCACCATCGCTATCCGTATCATTGGTGAGCACATCGACATCGAGACTCTGATTCCAAGGTAAAGATGCCGTATCTGGGTTCGCCACAGGTAAATGGTTACCATTGAGTATCACTGACACGCCACTTGGGTCGACAATGGTTCGGTTAGCGACGCCATCGTCATCGTTTGGCCCACCATCTTCTATGGTTAACTGCACACACCAATGGCCTTCAGTTAATCCAGAAGTCCAACGATTATCTCCAGGAGGAGGGCAGAAACCACGCTCACCTTCACTACTGGAGACACTATTGCGCGCATCAATCACAAAATCCTTCCAACCATTTTGGGCTTGATACTTACGATATACTGCATTGGCAGGAACTGGCGAACGTTGTGGTATCACCAGACTGTAACTCTGCCCTTGTTGCGGTAGTCCTGTAGCAATGAAGTCAAAAATCCCCCCCACATTAGCCGCGATACTGTCTTCAGGAACCAGATTAGGTAATAGTTGAATACCACTTTGCTCTTGCATCAGTGCAATATTACCTAAGCGTAAGCACACGCCCGCTTGCCCCTCTGCCAGAAAGTACACAGGCTGCAACTCACCTTCAGGCATCACGTTACAATCATTGATTGCATCCAAGTAATCTGGAATGCCATCGCGGTCTGTATCGGTAAATCCCTCTTGGTTATCAGGGATCAAATCACCGTCGGTATCAGTCCCCGTCAGAGGTGGCAAAGATGGGCGCACAACAATATAAACTTTCTCCGTGGTAGACAGCGCGGGTAAGCCGCTATCCGTCACAGTCAGGCTCACAGGATAAATGCCCGGCAAGACCTCTGTCGGCAAGAAGAACATCCCCGCATCATCGGACTGCAAGTTCAGCGCGCCACTCGACCATACAGATGTCAAAGTATCGTTCATGTTGGCATCGCTAATCTGCGCATGAATATGAACCTCGCCACCATTTTGTGCCACGATCAACTGACGTTCACCCGCTTGAGTCACCTCAAGAGTCACACTCGGGGCAATGTTAGCCTCAGTGATCGACACTTGTGTTTGCTTCTTACTGCCTAAATTCAAACTTGGATCTAGGCTGATCAACACATCTTCTTCAGCCTCAACTTCCCCATCCTCTATGGTTCTAAAGTGAATATGGGCCAATGTACCTGAAGTAATCTCCACTACCGCATCGACTAAGTCATGATCATTGCTGTCCGCGGAACCTGCAACCGTATAAGGAACTGATATTGGATACTCAGGCGCGACACCGTTTAAGTGAATACTAACAACAACCTCATTACCCTCACCCACGACTTGATCTTTACTCAAGGAAATTAATGGATGCACTTTTACTTTCTGAGCCTTAGTCGCTTTGTTGCCATCACCATCTACGGCTTGCCAGTAAGCAAGATAACTACCAGGGGCAAAAAATAAACGCTTATCGACCAAAGAAACGGGCAGTGGACGACCATTACGATCGACGGCCTTAGCAAACCCTAGATCCACCCGAGTGAACAAGCCTGTTGCATTAACCTCAACATCACTAGGTACAGTAATAACAGGTAAATTGTCAGCCTCCCCACCTTCTAGCAGTAAGTTGACTTTTGCACTTGCGCGCCCTTTCTGACCATCACTAATGGTATAACGAAGTGCGACCGGACCAACATAAGCTACAGGGGCAGTAAATATGAGTCCATCAGCAGTAATCTGCACACTACCTATGTCTGCCGCCGCGCCATCGATAGTCAAAGTATCACCGTCCACATCAACATCATTCTCTAGCGCAGGTAGTGTGTATTTATCATCCGCGGTGCTGGCTAGAGTGTAATTATCATCGACAGCTTGTGGGTCATCATTCACTGGCGTGACATTAATGGTGATAGTTGCAGGCTCAGAACTCAGTTCAGCATCCTTAGCAATAAAGCTTATCTGATCTGCACCGTTGAAATCTTTCTCCGGTGTGTATAACCACACAGTTCCATGCTGCTCCAAAGTGCCCGATTCAGGTTGGCTCACCACTTCATAGGTAAGAGGATCACTATCTGCATCCTCCCCAGTAAGCGTGATCATCACAGAGCTATCTTCCTCTAAGGTCACACTTGCACTCGTCGCAACAGGCGCATCGTTAACGTTAGTCACTGTAATGCTAAAGGACTGCTCAGCCGTTAAGCCATCCGTGTCCGTCACACGTAAGGTGACCGGGTGACTGCCCACATCAGCATTGCCAGGCGTGCCGCTGAGTAAACCCGTCGCCGCGTTGAAACTCAACCAGCTTGGTATAGTCACTGCACTCAATGTCAGTACGTCGTCCACATCGACATCTGTAGCGGCAAAGGTATAGCTGTAAACAGCCTCTTGCACAGCGGCCGTAGTTGCTGTTGAAGTGATGGTAGGTGCGTCGTTGCTATTAGTGACTGTAATACTAAACGATTGATCTGCTGTTAATCCATCTGTGTCCGTCACTCGTAAGGTGACAGCATGACTGCCCACATCCGCATTGCTCGGCGTGCCACTGAGTAAACCCGTCGCCGCGTTGAAACTCAACCAGCTCGGTTTATTGATGGCACTCAGCGTTAATACATCACCCACATCAGAATCAATTGCAGTCAAGGTGTAGCTGTACGCGACATCTTGGGCTGCCGTCGTCATCGCCATTGAACTGATGGTCGGTGCATCGTTGACGTTTGTCACTGTAATGCTAAAGGACTGCTCAGCCGTTAAGCCATCCGTGTCCGTCACTCGTAAGGTGACAGCGTGACTGCCCACATCCGCATTGCTCGGCGTGCCACTGAGTAACCCTGTCGCCGCGTTGAAACTCAACCAGCTCGGTTTGGTCACTGCGCTCAAGGTTAAACTGTCACCGGTATCGGAGTCAGTTGCAGTCAAGSTGTAACTGTATGCCGCATCTTGGGTCGCTGCCGTCACCGCCGTCGAACTAATCGTCGGCGCATCGTTGACGTTTGTCACTGTAATGCTAAAGGACTGCTCAGCCGTTAAGCCATCCGTGTCCGTCACTCGTAAGGTGACMGSGTGACTGCCCACATCCGCATTGCTCGGCGTGCCACTGAGTAACCCTGTCGCYGCGTTGAAACTCAACCAGCTCGGTTTGGTCACTGCGCTCAAGGTTAAACTGTCACCGGTATCGGAGTCAGTTGCAGTCAAGCTGTAACTGTATGCCGCATCTTGGGTCGCTGCCGTCAYCGCCGTCGAACTAATCGTCGGCGCATCGTTGACGTTTGTCACTGTAATGCTAAAGGACTGCTCAGCCGTTAAGCCATCCGTGTCCGTCACTCGTAAGGTGACAGCGTGACTGCCCACATCCGCATTGCTCGGCGTACCACTGAGTAACCCTGTCACCGAATTGAAACTCAACCAGCTCGGTTTGGTCACTGCGCTCAGCGTTAAGCTGTCGCCGGTATCAGAGTCAGTAGCAGTCAAGCTGTAGCTGTACGCCGCATCTTGAGTGGCGGCTGTGATGGCCGTTGAACTAATCGTCGGCGCATCGTTAACGTTAGTCACTGTAATACTAAAGGACTGCTCAGCCGTTAAGCCATCCGTATCCGTCACACGTAAGGTGACCGGGTGACTGCCCACATCAGCATTGCCAGGCGTGCCGCTGAGTAAACCCGTCGCCGCGTTGAAACTCAACCAGCTCGGTTTGGTCACTGCGCTCAGCGTTAAGCTGTCGCCAGTATCAGAGTCAGTAGCAGTCAAGCTGTAGCTGTACGCCGCATCTTGAGTGGCGGCTGTGATGGCCGTTGAACTAATCGTCGGCGCATCGTTAACGTTAGTCACTGTAATGCTAAAGGACTGCTCAGCCGTTAAGCCATCCGTGTCCGTCACACGTAAGGTGACAGCGTGACTGCCCACATCAGCATTGCTCGGCGTACCACTGAGTAACCCTGTCGCCGCGTTGAAACTCAACCAGCTCGGTTTGGTCACTGCGCTCAAGGTTAAACTGTCACCGGTATCGGAGTCAGTTGCAGTCAAGCTGTAACTGTATGCCGCATCTTGGGTCGCTGCCGTCACCGCCGTCGAACTAATCGTCGGCGCATCGTTGACGTTTGTCACTGTAATGCTAAAGGACTGCTCAGCCGTTAAGCCATCCGTGTCCGTCACTCGT
>NZ_JAKKRH010000062.1:0-20026 GCF_025654465.1 Shewanella sp. SM101 | reverse complement strand
TTCGCACAATATTGAGTTGCATTATTTACCGCCTTACAGCCCGAACCTCAATCCGATAGAAAGACTGTGGAAGGTCATGAATGAGCACGCGAGGAACAGCGTGTACTTCAAAAATAAGCGAGATTTCAGGTCCGCACTGGATAAATTTTTCAAAGAAACATTACCCGATATTGGTGAAAGTTTAGCGTCGCGGATCAATGATAATTTTCAGCTCTTTACCCACGCATCTTCAGGTTGATTGGGTATATAAGGTCGGTAGTTTAAGACCCCGCGCCAGCGCTTCTTCTAACAAGGGGATGGCCTGCGTTTTTCGATCATTATCCAGCGCCATGCTGCCTAGATTATGGCTGGCACGGGCCGAACCTAAGGCTCTGGCTTGTTCATAGTATTGGCTGGCGGTGGCATTGTCTTGCGTGACGCCACGGCCGAGATGGTAGGCTTTACCCAGTAAGAATAACGCCTCAGCATTGTTCTCTGCTGCTTGCTGCTGTGCTTGTTGCAAGAAAGCGTCGTATTGTTGTTGCTCAAATAGCTGTTCCAGAGCGGACTTTTCTGCAGTTGCTGCAAAGCTTACGGTCAACAGTAATAGGAGAGTCGCAATAGTGAATATCTTCATAACATCCTTGTCGTTAAGCGGGTACTTGTAAGCGGTAGTGCTAGTGAAGTTGTTTAACGTAGAGGCTTGTTATGCTATAAGCAAGCCTTGTGGTTTACCACTGTGTTATGGACAGGCGGATGAATTGCAGCGGTAGCACTGCCGTGTGTTGGCGTTACATGGAAGCCGACGATAGCTAATCGTTGATTAGCTGAGTCCGAAGTTTTTTAGTGGTATTCAATATTGTGGGAGATGGGCAATACGTATCTTCATTCCTGAACTATAGGCTTCACGCTCTTATTATTGCTTTAGTACAGTTGACACTGAATCAATTTAATCATTTTTTGGTAAATAATTTTTATAAAAATATAGTATTAATAATAGGTTAGTTTTCTTGGCTGCGATTTATATTGCAGGTGTGTGTTTCGCTTTATATCTCATCTAAAAATCTGACAGCCCAATAATTTTTGTTATTAGGCCGCAGATTTAAAAGCTTTTTTCAGGGAGCCTAAACCTAAAGCTTAAAATGCGAGACCACACCGACGAGTTGTTCCTTCGTCGCGGCCAAAGAGGTTGCGCTATTGAGGGTGGCTTTACCGCTTTGATTCAGTTCATCGACCATTTCACGAATGGTGGTCAGATTACGGTTTATCTCTTCGGTCACAGCGCTTTGCTCTTCTGCTGCGGTGGCGATTTGATTACTGAGCCCATTAATATCGAACACATAAGTGGTCAGGGTATCAAGGTTTTCCGTCACTAGATTGGTGGTATCGGCGGCTTGCTGGCAACTGTGTTTAGTTTGCTCCATTGCGGTTACGGCGGCATTGGCACCAAGATAAAGTTGTTCCAGCATCTGGTTGATTTCTGCGGTACTTGCTTGCGTGCGCGCGGCCAGTGAGCGAACTTCATCGGCGACAACAGCAAAGCCTCTACCTTGTTCACCTGCACGGGCGGCTTCGATGGCTGCATTAAGCGCTAGCAGATTGGTTTGATCGGCAATTTCACCTATTACATTCAAAATCGCGGCGATATGACGAGTATTTTCGTTCATATCATTAATCGCATCAGCAGCGACATCGACTTTAGCGACCAAGGCAATCACAGTGTTGGCAGCTTGTTCGACGGCTTTCTTCGATTTATCCGCTTGCGCATTTGCTTGTTGAGTAAACTGGGCAGCAGATGCTGCATCACCTGCGACATTATGGGCCGTGGCGCTCATTTCAGTCATGGCTGTCACGACTTGGTCGGTTTCGACGGCGTGGATTTGCAGTGCATGATTATTGGCATTTGACTGTACATTCAATTGTCCTATTTGGTCGGACATATGATCCGAGGCTTGGGCAATTTCAGACATAATTTCACGTAGATTACCTATCACGCTGTCGAGATCTTCTGCGAGTGAGCAGAGCTCATTTTGTCCTTTAATATTTGTTTTATGAGTTAGGTCGCCATGGGCAAGACGTTCCATTACCCGTTTTATTTCATTGATTATGTGGACGAGTTGTTTACTCATAATGAGGGCGCTAAAGAGTGACGCTACAATCGCGAACAAGATCAATCCCAGTAGGATGCTTTCTGTTGAGGTGACTTTATCTTCAGCTTGTTTGCCTAACTCATGATTTCGCTGAGTGATCAGCGTGACCAATTGGTTGATTTGATTACTGACCTTAGGCCCGAGCGCAGCACGCTCAGCGGTTAGTTCAGGTACTGCTCCAGTTTGTTTAGCGAGTGCCAGTTCTTCTTGGTAGAGACGAACATAATGTTCTGTTTGTGGCAAAAGTGTGTGAATAGCTTGAGCATCAGCGCCCATGAAGTCGGTATTAAATTTGGTCAGTTGAGAGACAAGCTGTGCGACATTATGTTGTTGATCTGCGATAGCTTTACCGTTGTGGACTAAGGTGGCTAAGCGCAGCTCAAAAAAGGATTCTCGTACTGTAGTGAAAGTTTCTGCGAGCTGAGTGTTGTCGACTAGGCTTTTACTGGTCTCACCGAGTTCGTTAAAACTGCGATAGCACGAAATACCTATGATGATCAGTAAGATACTTGTAAACACTGATGGCAATGCCGTCAATGTACTGGTTTTGGCATTTTTAAACATGGTGACCTTCTAGGATAAAAAGCAGCAATGCGTAATTTAATTACGCTATAGGTAATTTTAGCGTGCGCGTGAGCTAGCCAGCAAGAGAGTATTTTATGGAAATGTCTACTAAGATACTGTTTTTAATTGAATTGTTTTATTGGTGTTGCATCTGGTTGGTTGCTAAGTTACGAAATGTTGTGTTGTTTAAATTCAACTTTTATCTAGATGATTGTTTTTATTATTAAATAACTATGATACATGCAATTTTTTTACAGTGATTTAGCATTTAAATTGGTCTTTGTGATCTCGTACTCAAATGCTACAAATGATTCAAAATGTAATTCAGACATATAGTTAAAGCCGATGACTCATGCTGAAATAAAAGCCCCCGCCAGTAGTGATTGACGGGGGCTCTACGTTTGCTAGTGGCTAAGTATTTTTGGAATACTTACAACTAGATTTCAGTCTTATTCTTTATATTTAAGCGTGCCGTTGGCTTTGATTTCATCAAACCATAGGTTGTGATGTTGGCTGGCCCAGTTTTCATCACAGTAGCCTGACACCATACATTCCATACCACCTTCTGACATCACAGTTGCCATGAAGATGTGTACGATAGAGAAAGCACAGATCACGATAGCGCTCACTGAATGCAGTACCAGGGCGATCAAGCTTAATGTACGGCTTGGCTCGAACAGGTTAGGGAAGAGTAATAACATGCCCGAGGCTGAAATGACTAATCCAAACAGGGCAAATGCCCAGAACCACATTTTCTCACCCGCGTTAGCAAAACCTGCATCTGGGTGCTTACCTTTGAACGGACCAAAGTTAATGTAACCGCCTACTACCATGAACCACTTAACGTCGTACATTTTTGGCAGCTGGTTTTTCGCCCATAGGGTGGTCATCAATGCCCAACCTATCATGAAGGGAATCGCCATCACGTCATGGATTTGCTTCGCGCCATAGACGATTGCTTCCCAGATGCCTTCGCCCAACCAAGGTTGGAAGAAAAAGCGACCCGCCAGCAAGGTTAAGCCTGTTAAAATCAACAGTAAGCATGGAATCGCGCCTAACCAGTGGATTGAAACATCAAACTTAGACCAGCGATGCACTAACTTGCCTGAAAAACCATGGTGCAGCTTGGAGATGCCATTCACCTTGATAAATAGGACAAAGATAATGATCATACCGAATAGTGCAGCCATTAAGGCGGGCGCTAACCAGTCGCTACGCAGCTCTAATACCCGTAAATCGTAGGTATTGATAGGCTGAGCATGAAACTCACTTTGGGAGGTAGTGTATCCCGTGGCACCATCCTTCAGTTGCGCCCAAATTTGGGCATCAGACTGTTGAACTTGATTCGCCAGTTCATCACCACCATTGGCTATACACACAGCACTAAATAACAGTGCTATGGCTAAACCTATGTGTTTGAACCATTTGTTCATCATACATCCTCTCTCACTTAGTCGCGCCCACCTAGATAGGCGCTAAGCTAAGTCTGTGGACAGATCCTGTTGACCTGAATTAATTCCAAGCCGCGTTTTTAGCACCACGATAAGCCACACGCTCACGGAAGATGCTTGAAACCACTTCGGCATCACCTGCTAACAGGGCTTTAGTCGCGCACAGTTCTGCACACATCGGCAGTTTGCCTTCGGCAATACGGTTTGAACCGTATTTTTGGCGTTCTGCATCTGAGTGGTTTTCTTCTGGGCCACCGGCACAGAAGGTACATTTATCCATCTTACCGCGGCTACCAAAGGCACCTTTTTTCGGGAACTGAGGTGCGCCAAATGGACAGGCGTACAGGCAGTAACCGCAACCAATACAGGCATCTTTGTCGTGTAACACTATGCCGTCGTCGGTTCTGTAGAAGCAGTTTGCTGGGCAAACCGCCATACAAGGTGCATCTGAGCAATGCATACAGGCGACAGAGATTGAGGCTTCACCACGTTGACCATCGTTGATTGTCACTACGCGGCGGCGTTGGATACCCCACTCGAGAGCGGAGTCGTTTTCGTTTTTACAGGCAGTGACACAACCGTTACATTCGATGCAGCGCTTGGTATCACACAAAAATTTCATTGTAGCCATAATGGCAATTCTCCTAGCTTAAGCTGCACTTACGCTTTAACAATCTGACAGAGTGATGCCTTGGTTTCCTGCATTTGTGTCACAGGGTCATAACCATAGGTCAGCGCAGTGTTACAAGATTCACCAATAACGTAAGGCACTGTTCCCTCTGGATAATTAGGCGCTAAACTTTCTCCGTGCATCACACCCGCAAAGTGGTATGGCATAAAGGTAACGCCGGGTTTTACCCTTGGGGTAACCATGGCTTGTACCTTAATACGGCCACCTTCGGCGCCTTCTAACCAGACATCGTCACCGTTACGAATGCCGCGATCGGCAGCGTCGGCAGGGCTTATCTCAACGAACATTTCCTGTTGAAGTTCAGCCAGCCAAGGGTTGGAGCGAGATTCTTCACCACCACCTTCGTATTCAACCAGACGACCCGATGTCAGTACCAGCGGGTACTTGCCGCTCATGTCTTTGTCTTGGATAGACTTATACAGCGTAGGGAGACGGTGTACTTGCATGTCGTCATAGGTTGGGTATTTTGCCACTAAGTCACGACGTGCTGTGTATAACGGTTCACGGTGTACAGGGACTTGATCAGGGAAAGTCCAAACAATACAACGAGCTTTAGCATTACCAAAGGGGATACAACCGTGCTTGATCGCCACGCGCACTATGCCGCCTGACAAATCTGTTTTCCAGTTTTTACCTTCGGCTTCCGCTTTTTCTTCTGCCGTCAGATCATCCCACCAACCCAATTGTTTGAGCATATCGGCAGTAAATTCTGGGTAACCGTCTTGAATTTCAGCGCCTTTAGAATAAGTGCCATCGGCTAAAATGCTTTGACCCTTATATTCAACACCGTAACGGGCACGGAAGTTACCACCGCCGTCTTTAACGTGTTTGGCTTGGTTATAGAGGATCTGAGTGCCAGGGTGTTTAGCCTCTGGCGTGCCCCAACATGGCCAAGGTAAACCGTAGGTTTCGCCTTTAGCTGGGCCGCCTGCGGCTTCCAACGTCTTGTTGCTGAAAGTGCCCCAGTTTTGGGTGTGTAACTTGATACGCTCAGGGCTTTGACCTGTCATACCGATAGTCCACATACCGCGGTTGATTTCACGGGTGATTTCTTCAATCACAGGTAAACCATTTTCAATCGCGATGCGTTTAGTGTACTGCTCGGCAATACCCAGTTTTTGGGCTAAACGGTACATGATTTCGATGTCGGTTTTAGACTCGAACAGTGGCTCGATGACTTGCTCACGCCACTGGATAGAACGGCCTGAGTTAGATACTGAACCGTGAGTCTCAAACTGAGTTGCCGCAGGCAGCAGATATACGCCATTCTTACGACGGTGCATAACACCTGCCATCGTTGGGAATGGATCGACAACGACGACTGTATCCATCTTGTCTAAGGCATCACGCACTTCACGTTGACGGGTTTCAGTGTTGACAGATTGTCCCCAGAAAAACGCCATACGGATATTATCTTTTTGCGCTAACTTACTCTTATCTTCTAACACGCCATCGTGCCAGCGCGAGCAAGGAATACCTGGCGTAGTCATTGGATCTTTACCTAAGTAGGCGGTTTGATCGAAACGACCTTTCACCCATGCCATGTCCAGATCCCAAACATGGGTCCAGTGACTCCATGCTGCTGAGGTCAAACCGTAGTAACCGGGTAAGTTATCAAATAACAAACCTAAGTCAGTTGCGCCTTGTACGTTATCGTGGCCACGGAAAATGTTAGTGCCGCCACCTGAAACGCCCATGTTGCCCAGTGCTAATTGCAGAATACAATAAGCGCGAGTGTTGGCATTACCAACGTGGTGTTGAGTTCCACCCATACACCAAATCACAGTGCCAGGACGGTTATCAGCCATTAATTTAGCCGCTTGATAAACCTCGGCTTCGCTCACACCAGTGATGTTTTCGACTTCTTTAGGTGGGAATTTCTTCACTTCAGCACGGATACTTTCCATCTCGAAAACGCGGTGCTTGATAAAGGTTTTATCTTCCCAACCATTTTCAAAAATGTGCCATAACATACCGTAAATAAACGGAATGTCAGTGCCTGGGCGAATTGCACAATGCAAGTCTGAATGCGCTGCAGTGCGAGAGAAACGTGGGTCAACGACGATGATTTTGGCGTTGTTTCTTTCTTTAGCGATCAGAATATGTTGCATCGAAACGGGATGCGCTTCTGCTGGGTTTGCCCCGATCAGGAAGATGGCATGAGCATTCTGGATATCGTTGAAAGAGTTCGTTTGCGCACCGTAGCCCCAAGTGTTAGCAACACCGGCTACCGTGGTAGAGTGACAAATACGAGCTGAATGGTCGACGTTGTTTGTGCCCCACATCGCCGCCAACTTGCGGTACATGTAACAACCTTCGTTAGAAAACTTAGCGCTACCCATGAAGTACACTGAGTCTGGGCCAGATTCTTGACGAATGTTGAGCATTTGGTCGCCCACTTCGTTAATAGCATCTTCCCAAGAGATTTTTTTCCACTTGCCATCAACCAACTTCATTGGATATTTCAGGCGTTTTTCACCATGACCATGCTCACGCAGTGCAGCACCTTTCGCGCAGTGACCGCCAGCGTTGAATGGGTGGTCAAATGCGGGTTCTTGGCCCGTCCACACACCATTTTGTACTTCGGCATACAGGCCACAACCGACGGCGCAGGCACTACAAATAGTACGTTTGATTTCGATTGGCGCATCATGCGGCACTTCTTTGGCTTCGACACGACGCATCATGCCTGTGCCCATCAGAGATGCTGCAGCAATACCACCTGTGGCGATACCTGCGTGCTTCATAAATTGACGACGGCTGATGCCTAACGCCGGTTTGTCTGCCACTGTGGCAACATTGGACTTGCGAGTTAACTTCATCGCTGACTTCTCCTAGATTAGCTGCGCAAGCTATCGTAATAGCTGCTGATATGCGCAGTTTCGTGGTAACCCTTTGACTCTTTAGTGGTTACCTTGCTGCTCTCGCTGACCTGTGCCACGCTCATGCCGGTTGCGGCAATGGCGGCACCCGCTACGCTGCCGACGGTGAGCGCTTTGAGCAAAGATCGGCGAGATAAATCGCTGGGTTGCTGCTTCATGCTGACTCCTGAAATTAGGGTTTAGTTTTTGAGATCGCACGGCTTTTTGTGGGGTTCATCTTGTTATCAAAAAGTGAAGATTAGCGGCGGAAAAGATAATGAAATCATCTTGTTTACCATCAATCATCGCGCGTGACGGCAATATAGTAGGAAAGGGTTGAGTAGGAATTGATCTAGGACAGTTTGCAGCCCTGAAATCGGCAGCCGTTCTCTTAAAGCGTTAACTCGCTCATAGTTTAGTGAACTACTGGGGAGGATGGCGTTGGTGGATTTTTGTATCTCGCTGTTTCAGTTGTTAATTTTTTGTGCTTTTGAATTAATGCGATGGGTATCAGTGCGAATAAAAAACACCCCGCGAGGCGGGGTGTTTTGAGGATGTAAAAGCTGCGGTTTAACTTAGTCTTTATACTTTAAGCTGCCGTTGGCCTTGATTTCGTCATACCAGAGATTATGGTGCTGGATTGCCCAGTTTTCATCACAATAACCTGACTTCATACACTCCATACCGCCTTCGCTCAGTACGGTCGCCATCCAAATATGCACTATAGTAAAGGCAATCAAGATAATGGCGCTGATAGAGTGGATCAGCAGCGCGCCCATAGAGGCTTCGCGGGGTAAATCCAAGCCTGGCAATACCAACATGATGCCAGATACGCTGATGAATAAACCAAACAACATCAGGGTCCAGAACCACATTTTTTCACCGGCGTTAGCGAAACCACTGTCAGGGTGCTTACCTTTGAACGGGCCAAAGTTGATATAACCACCTACCACTAAAAACCATTTCAAATCATACATCTTGAAGGTTTGTAACGGCATCCATTTCACCACACATACAGCCCAAGCCGCGATAAAAATGGGACCAGCCCAATCGTGGATTGTTTTGCTGCCATAGATCAATGGCGCCCAAAGGTCGGGCCCTAACATTGGCTGTATGACATGCTTACCTAACATTATGGTTAGACCGGTAAACATCAGTGCCAGACAGCTGCTCGCCATGATCCAATGGATCCACAGATCCGCCTTTGACCAGCGCGAAACCATCTTGCCTGAAAAGCCATGACTCAGTTTTGATGGACCATTCACCAGATAAAACAATAAGAAAGCACCAAACACACCTACCACGGCTAGCGCCATGACGGGGGTTAAGTATTCATTTCTCAGTTCTTTACCTTGGTTACCGGCAACGTTAATCAACACCCCAGTATCTATTCCTTTGGCAGTGGTATAGCCGGCATCGCCTGCTTTTACCGCTCGCCAAAGATCGGCATCGCTGGTTTGCGCTTTCGCCTGTTGTTGACTCGATTGCTGATCACTTGCGTGTACTGGGTTTGAGCTCATGACTGAACCTAATCCCAATCCCATGACGAGCACCAACAGAGCAAACAGACTGCGCAGTGATTTGTTTAACTGTTTGTTTAACATTTTCACTCCTTGCCAGAGGTTAGGGATTTCTCCCTAACCCTCGCTCTGCTTAGTTAATCTCACCTGTCTTGGGGTTGTAACCCCAAATCACGTTAGGATTGCCTCGAGAGGCCATACGTTGACGGTAAATGTTTGATACCACTTCCGCATCACCTGCGAGCAGCGCTTTAGTAGAACAAAGCTCAGCACACATAGGTAACTTACCCTCAGCAATACGGTTGGCACCGTATTTTTTACGCTCGGCTTCGGAGAAGGTTTCTTCTGGGCCACCGGCACAGAAAGTACACTTGTCCATCTTGCCACGACTACCAAAGGCAGTCTTTTTCGGGAATTGCGGTGCACCAAATGGACAAGCATAGAAGCAATAACCACAACCGATACAAGTATCTTTGTTGTGTAGCACTATGCCGTCTTCGGTACGGTAGAAACAATCTGCCGGACATACGGCCATGCAGGGAGCGTCAGTACAGTGCATACAAGCCACTGAAATTGAGGCTTCGCCAGGTAGACCATCGTTGATCGTCACCACGCGGCGACGTTGAATTCCCCACTCGAGAGCGGAGTCGTTTTCGTTCTTACATGCAGTGACGCAACCGTTACACTCGATGCAGCGCTTGGTGTCACACAGAAATTTCATGACTGCCATAATGGCTTATCTCCTCATCAAGTAGGTTAGGCTTTGCTGATTTGGCATAGGCTGGACTTAGTTTCTTGCATCTGAGTCACAACGTCGTAGCCATAAGTTAAAATGGTGTTTGCAGATTCGCCTATCACGTAAGGCACAGTGCCTTCAGGATAGTTTTTCGCTAGGCTTTCGCCTTCAAACACCCCAGCAAAGTGGTATGGCATAAAACATTCACCGGCAATAACGCGCGGTGTCACCATAGCCTTAACCGTGATTTTGGCGCCTTCTGGACCATGAACAAAAACATTGTCACCGTCGCGAATACCGCGATCCGCTGCATCAGCAGGGTTCATTTCGATGAACATTTCTTGTTGTAGTTCAGCTAACCAAGGGTTAGAACGGGATTCTTCACCACCACCTTCATATTCCACTAGGCGGCCTGATGTGAGTGCCAATGGGAAGTCTTTAGCAAAATCCTTGTCTTGAATTGACTTATACAGTGTCGGTAAACGAGCAACCATACGATCTTCGTAGGTGGGGTATTTAGCGACTAAGTCACGACGAGGCGTGTAAAGTGGTTCGCGGTGGCGTGGAATATCGTCTGGGAATGTCCATACAATACAACGAGCTTTAGCGTTACCGTAAGGGATACAGCCGTGCTTGATAGCAACACGTTGGATACCGCCGGAAATGTCAGTTTTCCAGTTTTTGCCTTCGGCGTGTTTTTTCTCGTTTTCGGTCAGGTCATCCCACCAACCTAATTGCTTAAGCATATCGGCGGTAAATTCAGGATAGCCATCTTGGATCTCACTGCCTTTAGAGTAAGTACCTTCGGCAAGAATATTATTGCCTTCATGTTCCACACCATAGCGAGCACGGAAGTTACCGCCACCGTCTTTCACATGTTTGGCTTCGTTATACAGAATTTGGGTACCAGGATGTTTCATCTCTGGTGTGCCCCAACATGGCCAAGGTAAGCCGTAGGTTTCGCCTTTGGCAGGACCGCCGGGGGCTTCGAGGCTGTCAGCATCAAAAGTACCCCAGTTTTCTTGGTGCATTTTTAAACGCTCTGGGCTTTGTCCGGTATAACCGATAGTCCACATACCTGTGTTAAATTCGCGGGTGATATCTTCAATCAAAGGCTCTTCACCATTGACTTTAATATGCTTGAATAGCTCTTTATCTATACCCACTTTTTTGGCGAGTTTGTACATGATCACATGATCAGGCAGGGATTCGAACAGGGGTTCTATGACCTTAGAACGCCATTGTACTGAGCGGTTAGTCGCAGAGATTGAACCGTAGGTTTCAAACTGGGTTGCCGCAGGAAGTAAATAAACCCCATCTTGACGTTGGTGCATAACACCCGCCATGGTTGGGAATGGATCGACAACGACGACGGTGTCCATTTTGTTTAAGGCTTCACGCACTTCACGGCCACGGGTTTCAGTGTTGACCGATTGTCCCCAGAAGAACGCCAGACGAATATTGTCTTTTTGCGCTATCTTGGTTTTATCTTCTAACACGCCATCGTGCCAGCGCGAACAAGGAATACCCGCAGAGGTTTGCGGTTTTTGTCCTAGATATTCGCCTTGATCGAAACGGCTCGCTACCCAATTCGGGTCGAGATCCCACACATTATTCCAATGGGCCCAAGCGCCAGTCGTTAAACCGTAGTAACCTGGTAAGTTATCAAATAACAAACCAAAGTCGGTTGCGCCTTGCACGTTATCATGGCCACGGAAAATGTTAGTGCCGCCGCCAGGTACACCCATGTTGCCCAGTGCTAACTGTAAAAGACAGTAGGAGCGAGTGTTAGAGTTACCCACGTGGTGCTGAGTACCACCCATACACCAAATAATGGTGCCGGGTTTGGTTTCAGCCATCATTTTGGCGACGCGGTACATCTGCGCCTTTGGTACACCCGCAACTAACTCAACTTCTTCAGGGGTATACTTCTTCACTTCCTCGCGGATACGATCCATGCCATAGACACGGTGTTTGATAAACTCTTTATCTTCCCAGCCGTTTTCAAATATGTGCCATAACAGGCCATAAATGAAGGGGATGTCTGTGCCAGGACGGATATGCACGTACTCGTCAGATTTCGCTGCAGTACGGGTGAAACGTGGATCAACAACGATGATTTTGGCACCGCGTTCTTTACCAATCAAAATATGCTGCATGGCAACAGGATGCGCTTCACTGGGGTTTGCCCCAATAAACATGATGCACTTAGAGTTGCGAATATCGTTGATTGAGTTGGTTTGCGCACCGTAGCCCCAAGTGTTAGCAACACCGGCTACCGTGGTAGAGTGACAAATACGGGCAGAATGGTCGACGTTGTTCGTACCCCACAATGCCGCAAATTTGCGATATAAATAAGCTTGTTCGTTAGAGAACTTAGCGCTACCCATAAAGTAGACTGAATCTGGGCCTGACTCTTGACGAATTGAAGCCATTTTATCGCCGACTTCATTAATCGCTTGATCCCAAGAGATCTTTTTCCATTTTCCGCCTTCTAACTTCATGGGGTATTTCAGGCGTTTTTCGCCGTGACCATGTTCACGCAGTGCAGCACCTTTCGCGCAGTGACCGCCAGCGTTGAACGGGTGATCGAATGCGGGTTCTTGACCCGTCCATACACCATTTTGTACTTCTGCATACACACCACAACCTACGGCACAGTGAGAACAGATGGTACGTTTTACTTCGGTGGGAACATTATGGCCAATATCTTCTTGGGCCTGTGCTTTACGCATCATGCCTGTGCCCAGCATGGACGCCGCAGCGATCCCTCCTGTGGCAAGACTTGCCGATTTTAAGAACTGACGACGATTGAGACCCAGTGCTGGCGCTTTAGCTTCGACAACCTGGTCTGTTTTGCGGGTTAATCGCATCACACACTCTCCTCTATTTTAGTTTTAAAGCGACGCATAATAGCTACGAATATGGTCGGTTTCGCGGTAGTTCTCACTTTTAGGCTCTGTGGTCGCTGCCGTTTTTGTCGAAGCTAACGCTTGACTACTCACAGTGACCACTGCGCCTGCCGCACTGCCGAGTGCCAATGCTTTAAGCAATTGACGACGGCCCATGTCGGAAGCTGGCTTCTTCATAGTGTCTCCTTGTGTTACTGGATAAGGTGGTACAAACGGCTACCACCTCGGTTATTGTGGAAGCCTAAGCTTCCGTTATTGTTGCTAAGGTGAACATTAATCTCACCTTCGTAGTTTGAACTCATCTCTAACATTTACATTTAGCACGCACATGCCGCGCTATCACTCAGTTTAGTCTTAGTTCATTAACTCTACTGGTTTTGCTAAATCGCTGGTGGCTGGCTGTAAGTCTGCGCTGCCTGGGCAATTGACTGGAATATCTAAGCTTAATTGCTCAAAAGCACTGGCTTCCATTGCAAAAAAAGCTTTTGCTAGCTGTGCAACCGTGGCGTAAAACGCCGCACTTGGCGCTTTGGCTAAATTGTCGCAAAAACGGCCAATCCAGCTGCCGATATGGCGTTGGTAAAAAGCCAATTGGCGATAACTTGGCGCTTCTAAAATCAGGGTTCCCATCACTTCACACAGGGCGGCAACGTGATCTTCGGGTTCCTTGACGTTGTCTTCGCGTTCAAACCCTAGTTGCATTAAGTCTTGGCGTAGCAATGCCAGTGGTTTATCCATCAATGAGCCCGTCATAAACCAGCTGCCGTAGGGCAGGATCTCACCGCAACCTACACCGAGGAACAGGGCAAAATACTCGTCTTCTAGTTGTGCGCTGTTGAACTGCTGTGCGGCGAGTTGGAGTGATAACCAAGCTTTAGTCATCTCGTTGTCTTCATTGGCATCAATTTCAAGATTGGCCAAAAAGTGTAGCAGTTCAGGGCTTGGCTGACGGCGCAATAGGGCGGCTAACAGTTGATAGATATCGGCTCTCAACTGATCGTTTTCTGAAACTTGTCTTACTGATTCGGTCATAGCGGATCTCTTATCGCAGTTGCTTTTCAGGATCTTGAAGAATGTCTTCAAACATGTCTTTTACCCGGCAGTCGCCACACATTTTCAAGCGTTCAATATTGGCAGAAAATGCGCTGTGCGCGCCGACCATATCCAGCATCCGATGCACCATAGATTGGGTCGCAAAAGGAGAGCCGCAGCGAATACATTCGAAGGGGGCTTCTTCTTTCAGGGTGTGTTGTTGCTGACGGGCAGCTTTATTAAAGTTAATTTGCGGGGTTAGGCTGATAACCTTTTCAGGACACGCTGCCTCACATAAACCGCATTGCACGCAGTTTTGCTCGATGAAGTGTAGTGCAGGTTTGTCGCCACCATCTTGTAATGCCATCGTGGGACAAATTGCCACGCAGGACATACACATAGTGCACTTTTCTACATTCACACTGACTTTGCCAAAGGGAATATTGTTGAGGCTAAGGCAAGTATCAATTTCACCCGCTTGGCTATTGAGGTGATCGATCGCTTCAAATAGCGTATTGCGTTTAGTGGTCGAGGCAAATGCAGCGGGCACGATCACGGGCCAATCTAAGCTGATATCGAGCATCGAATCTAAATCGGCAAGCATGCTCGGGTCGATGAGGCTAATGCGTTGTGGCTGGCCCATTTCATCTAAAATGCTATTGGCTAACGACAGTTCGCCTTTAAGCATTTGCGTTAGGGTTGGCGCTGTTGCGTCTGTGTTGAGGATCAGCACTTGGCGCGCGCCCCAAGCGAGTACTGACAACCAATGATCTACGCTAGCAACGGTAATTTCTTCGAGGGCAACGGGGATGATGTCGCCTGCTAAATCGTCACTAATAAAGTTGGCGCCGACGGCATTATCGTGGAACAAGATCACTGGTGCGGTTTGTGCTTGCTCGCGGAACCGACTAACAATTTTGTTCAGGTATGAATGCAAAGCTTGCGGCGTAGGTAAATCGTAACTGATAGCACCCGTTGGGCAAGCGCTGGAACAACTGCCTGCGCCGTGGCAAAGATATGGATCGATTTCAATTTTCTTTGCGACACTACTGATCGCATCTGCTGGGCAGAAGTTGAGGCAACGATTACAACCATTGATGCCATTGCGGTCGTGGGCACAGATATCTGGGTTAATTTTGACGTAGCGCGGCTTATCAAATTGGCCGATGAGATCGGGAATTTGCGCAAGGGCATCTTCGAGTTTTTCAGCGTCTTGGCCTACGTAAAAATAGCCGGGTGGCAGCATTTCTAAGTTCAAACAAGCTGCGCTGCTCAAATCGAGCACGATATCGAAATGGGGTTTACGGATTGACACTAAACTGAGTTCGGCAGCACCATCTTGATGTTCAACACTGACTTGAAATTGGCCTAAAAAGCCTTTTACACCAATGAGTTTGTTGTAATAGCTTTCGACATCAGTTGCCGCTGCCATGACACGTTCTAGGTGCACTTCATCTTGGCTGGTAATGGCTTCGTTGGCTAAAATCACCCTATGGGCCATAGTGGACAATTTGTCCGCGGCGAGGCGAGCCAGATCTTCTGGGCCAATAATAAGAACATTGCCTTCGGTGGTATAGCTGACAGTTGGCGGGATCAGATTCTGCAACATCTGAGTTTGCGTTAATACCTGTTGTCGCGCTTGTTTTAACGCTTCTTGGGTTTGATTGGTCATCAAATAAGTGCTCACATTGCGTTCCTGAACAGTACTTTGGCTGTTTCTTGTTTTACTGTATCTGGGCAGATTTAGGCGGCTGGTAATAAGTAAGTCATTGCCTTTTCTGCTTTTATCTAAGCTTTTTTATATCTTAGTACAGCAATTCACATACCAAAGTTACGGACATTAAAATTAGCTAAACTGACGTTAAACAACTCGGGTATGTACCTGAGCTAAGGGCTCTGGTGCATTTTGGGGTAGGTCATCAGTCTCCCCATCCAAATTGTCCGTTATCGGCTCAGCTGCCCATTCGACTTCGACTTCATTAGTCTCATGAGTTGTTGTTTCGCTTACATCAAGACTCATGGATGGATTGCTTTCTTCAGTTTGTTTGGCTAAAACAGCTGATTCTTCATCCGAGGTCTCACTGTCTTCGGCTATGTAACGGAAGACTTTTTGCATCAATTCAGCTGAGACTTCTGCACTGAGTTTCGGTTGATTACTGTAATCGAGTGCATATTCCAAAAGCCCATCTATCTCGTTGAAATGCGGTTGTTTCCACAGTGCTCGTAGCGCGGCAGATTTAGCCGCAGGGTCAACATTGTCGCCCATAAAACTCGCAAAGCTGCCGCCTATTTCAATCTCGTCGGGATTGGGTAAATCCGCTGCAGTGAGGATGCGATTAGGATCGTCATGCTCTGCAGTATTAGGTTCAAAGGCTGACTCTGTGGGTTGAAGCTGCTCAACTGCCATAGTGGGCTCGGCTACGATGGTCTCCAGAGGTGTGATTTCCCCGTCAGCCTCTCGCGCTTCTTCTGCTGCAACTTGTTCGCGCCGTTGGTTCCAGCGACTCAGTAGCCCGCCTGTTTTTTGTATGGATTCAGCCATTAGTCCCTCCGCAATGGATCGTGACTCGGGCCTTGATTATTACGGCCATCGACATGTTTACGGCGATGAGCGGCAATTTCGACTTCACCATATTGGGTGATAAAGGCTTCAATCCAACAAGCGATAGCTTTTGGCATCAATAAGTTGAGGACAGGGGTATTGCCCTCAAGACAACCCGCCGCGACATTCTGATCCGCCGATAATGCCGCCGGTATCCAAGTGCCATCGGCCGTTTCATCACATACTAAATACAGCATGGCGTTATCTAAATCGAGATTGAGGCGATAGCTGGCGCGTTCGTCTTTGTGCAGTTCGAGTAGCACTAAGGTTGCATCGTCTGGGGCTTGATGGGTGGCGGGAAGTAGGTGATCAATTTCCCATTGTACTGAGGTCCAGCGGCCAACTTGCTTCTCTACTTTCTTGAGTGAAACGTACATAGGCCAAACACTAGTTGTATGTTGCATTGTCTCTCCGTCTCAGCCGTGTTGATGGACAAACCGTAGAGTGAACGGTTCGGTTTTACCAACAAATTGCGATAAAAGGTCACTGCAATATTGGTGCCAGTAAACATAGTGGATTAGTTTGAGCTAGATCATCAAAAACACCCTATAAATTGGACATTTTGTCCAGTACAGGATTTTGTTTGGGACATAAAAGGGCTAATGAAAAATCAGCATTGCGGCAGATCACGCATTTAACCCCAATTTTTATGTCTAGGTATAAATATTGCTATGCTCTGGCCATGACTCGTTAAGCGGTAACATTATGATCTCTGAAAATATCACTATTCCTGATAACAACATGAGCACAGATAGCGAAATAGCGGTAGCCAATCCTTCTCAAAAAACTCAGCATCAGTGTTCTTTTGTGAGAACTCAAGTGGAAGTACCGCTAACCATTGCTGTAAAAGCAGTGAATGAAGCTGGGGAAGTGTTGGATAAATTTGTCGCCTGCGAACGTCCGCTTACCGTGTATTTGAACTGGCGACCAATAGTGACACTTATGACCCTAGGGGCGAAACCTGAGTCACTGGCGTTAGGTTATCTTAAGAACCAAGGCTTTATTTCGGATGTGAGCTTACTGGACTCTGTTATCGTCGATTGGGATGTGAGTTCTGCAGCCGTGGTTACCCGTGAACAAACCGCTGAACTTGATGAGAAACTCTCTGAAAAAACGGTGACATCAGGTTGTGGTCAAGGCACGGTTTATGGCAGTTTTATGCAAGATTTAGATGGCATTAATTTACCAACGCCAAGTCTTAAGCAAAGCACCCTTTATAGCTTACTGAAAAATATCAACGAATATAACGAAACCTATAAAAATGCGGGTGCTGTACACGGTTGCGGCTTGTGCGAAGACGATAAAATTATGGCTTTCGTCGAGGATGTTGGCCGTCATAATGCCGTAGATACTTTGGCTGGGGATATGTGGCTGACTCAGGATCGCGGCGATAATAAGATATTTTATACCACTGGCCGCTTAACTTCGGAAATGGTGATTAAAGTCGCCAAAATGGGGATCCCTATATTGCTATCACGCAGTGGCGTGACTCAGATGGGCTTAGCACTAGCGCAGCAGTTGGGTATTACTATTATTGCCCGCGCTAAAGGTCGTCACTTTTTGGTGTACCACGGTAGTGAAAATCTGCAGTTTGATGCCAATACGGCTCCTTAGCCCCAAGGCAGTTTGATGCCAATACGGCTCCTTAGCCCCAAGTTAGCTAAGACAGTAATGCTAAGACTTACATGCAGTAACGAAGAATAAGACAAGGAAACAAGATGACGTCTGCCAGTGAATTGGTCTACATGAGCGCGAAGCAAGTGGCCGAGTATTTAGATCTTAATGAGAAAAAAGTCTACGCCATGGCTAATGACAGAATTCTCCCCGCCACTAAAATCACCGGTAAATGGCTATTTCCGAAAGTGTTAATCGACCGTTGGGTAATGGATTCTTGCCACAGTGGCATGCTGACCGACCGTTTATTGATCACTGGTAGTGACGATCCACTATTATCTATGCTGGTGGCGCGTTTGATGGCGCAAGTTGGTAGCCGTGAGTTGATAAGCTACAGCGCAACAGGTTCACGCTTAGGGTTAGAGTTGCTTGCTAAAGGTTATGCCGATGTGTGCACCTTACACTGGGGTAGCATGGAGGATAGAAATATTCGCCACCCAGCTTTACTTAAAGGTTATAACAACCATCAGCAATGGATCATGGTGCATGGTTACTCTCGTCAGCAAGGGTTGATCATGCGTGCCGATATGCACCACAGATGCCAAGAAGAAGATAAAGTCGTGAACTTGCCTTGGCGTTGGGTGAGTCGTCAGGGGGGCGCAGGTAGCCAACAGCACTTAGAGCATTGGTTGTTAAAGCAAGGTGCTCGCTTAGATCAACTTAATGTCGTGCTAACGGCCTATAGTGAACGCGAGTTGGCGGGTTATATCGCTAGGGGGGATGCCGATATTGGTTTTGGTTGTCAATCTGTGGCTTTGGAAAGTGGTTTAAGTTTCGTGCCGCTGATTAAAGAGTCTTTTGATTTCGTTATGCCGCAAAGCATTTACTTCCGTCGTCAGCTTCAACAACTTTTTACTATGTTGGCGAGCGGTCACTCGAGGCAAATGGCGGCACTACTTGGTGGCTATGATCTTACAGACTGCGGACAACTGCTATGGAGTGCGAGCTAATCCACTCAACTCGGTAATGGATTAAGGTGAATAGAGTTGAATGGTCTCTGAACTACTTATTACTGCTACTACATGCTGATATCTAATGTAGCCAGTTACTAACGAATAAGTATCAAAGAGACCCTCTTTATATTGCTGATTACGTTGTTTCGACTTTCTATGGTGGGTTGATGGGAGGCAACTACTATATTAGGTAAAGTATCTTCATCGCCAAATACACTCAGAGTGTCATCTTCTTCTGTTGTTCCCCGTCATTCTCCCATAAACGACTCCATATAAAAGTGGAGGTGAGATATTCCGGTTCGAGCAGCCGTTATTCTCATTTAAATCTGATAGCATTTATGCTCATGATCCCTTTGTCTTGATACTGTACGCTGGTAATCAATTGGGCCAAATTACAGATAAAGCGCTATTTTGTGGATAACTTTGGGGGTAAGTAGTGGGTATCTTGTGGCTAGATTAGATAATTAGAATTAACTGCAAATTTCCTTAAAATAGGGGTTGCACAAAAAGTTTCACTGCCTATAATGCGCATCCACTGACACGGCAGACAGCGTTAAGCAGGCTGGTGTGACAGTTCATCGATGAGTTTACTGATTGATGAGTGTTGAGAAAGTTTGTAAAAACTCCTTGACGCGAAACGGGAAATGCGTAGAATACGCAGCCCTAGCCAACTGGAAGCGTTCGACGCTCAGTCTGGTACTCAAGTTCTCTTATGAATATTGAGTTGCTCTTTAACAAGATAAAACAAGAAATCTGTGTGGACACTCACAGGTGTTGAGTTAATCGAAACTGCTTAGCCTTCGGGTTGGCAGTCAAAAATTTAAATCAATGTAACAATGAGTGTTCATAGTAATATGTACAGTTTGTTTCTTTAGTTAGAAACAAAAAATCAGAATTCATT
>NZ_JAKKRH010000061.1:0-21016 GCF_025654465.1 Shewanella sp. SM101 | reverse complement strand
CACAGGTATATTTTGCGCACCCTTATCGTTCTTGTGAACGAGGAGCGAATGAAAACGCCAATGGATTACTGCGGCAGTACGTCAAAAAAGGGGTTGATTTGAGGCTAGTGAGTGATGAATTAATCGAATTTGCTCAGAATAGAATTAACTATCGACCCAAAAAGTGTTTGAAGTTTAAGCAGCCTGCCGTGGTGTTTCACCAGTTAGCTGCTTAATTGTCGAGTGTCGCACTTCGGGGTTGAATTCGGGCAAATGCTGCATGCAATGTATGAGGCTTCTCATATGATTTTGCATAAAGTCCTAGGAGCTCCTCTGAAAAGGCTTCCGGCTTTTCTGCATGCTTTCGAATAAAATGCGAGAAGAATTTCTTTTCATTACCCGAGACCAAGGTTTCTGGTAAATTGCCATCCGCAGAGAAAAAGCTAAAATGCCAAGCGGTTGATTCCCCTTGAGGTGTGTACGCTGGGAAAGCGTAAATTCTCTCATCTGGGATCACTGCTTCTAAATAGGCCACTTTAGCAATATCCTTTTGATACTTTGCCACCATAGGATAAGTTGCCCATATGCCAATATCATGCGCGACAAGATTAAATGGCTCATCTGGACTAAAACGTTTCGCGAGTGAATAGATATAAGGGGAAACGTCTTCCCCAGTATAAGAGCTGTTAAGCGGATCAGATAACCCTAGACCCGGTATATCAATGGCGATAACTCGATAATTTTTGGCAAGTAAAGGCATAAGTTGGTGCCACTCATACCATGATTGGGCAAACCCATGCACCATTAATAATACTGGGCCACTGCCGCCAGCGACATAGTGCATCTTAATACCATTAACTTCCTCGAAACCGCTCTCAAATCCTGATGGAATAGGGAACTCAGTCGTGGCGTTTACCGTCAACGAAGTGGCCGCTGTACATGCCGCAAACATCAAGTACTTCATTTTTTTAATCATCATTAAACCTTTCAGTGAACCTACTTTAAAATGTCAACAAAACTTATGCTGAAAACCCACCATCAATCATCAAGCTCGCCCCTGTGATATAGCCCGCTTCTGGGCCCGCAATAAAGGCGACAAAGCTAGCGATCTCTTCGGCTTTACCATAACGCCCTAGGGCGCCTATCGCCTTAACGGGCTCAGATGAATCGCCGTTATCAGGGTTCATATCGGTATCCACAGGGCCTGGCTGAATGTTGTTCACCGTAATCGCACGTGGGCCTAAATCCCGCGCTAATCCTTTGGCCAAGCCGACTAATGCCGATTTACTCATGCCGTAAATCGCACCACCTACAAACGGAATACGTTCAGCGTTGGTGCTACCGATATTGATGATGCGGCCGCCGTCATTCATGTGCAGCGCCGCTTCTTGGCTCGCCACAAACACACTGCGCACGTTAGTGTTAATTGTTCGATCCCAGTCCTCTAACGTCAGATTTTCGATGCTATCCCAAATCAGCGTGCCCGCATTATTGACCACAATATCTAATCGACCGAAATGCGCTTTGGTCTCGCGAATGGCACGGCGAATTGCCTCCGGCTCTGTGCTGTCAGCCTTAAAGGCAATGACTTGCCCCCCCTGAGCTAGCACTTCATCTACTAGTAATTGTGACTGCGCCTCAGATGACACATAGGTAAAGGCAACCGCGGCGCCGTCACTCGCCAATCTTTTAACGATGGCAGCGCCGATACCACGGCTACCGCCTTGTACAAAAGCCACTTTACCTTGCAGATTATTTGACGATTTCATAGTTAGCTCACTCAATAGGAATATAAAATTTATGGTAAAGAAAAGCGTTGTTAATCAATCGCAAAATGGCGATCGCCCGTTAGTTAACGCTCTTTTTCATATTGTGGTAGTAGCTTACGCGATTCACTTCCCATGATTAAGTCACTAAAATGACCATCACTGAGTCCTTCAAGGAATTAATTGCCGTGATAAATAATCAATTTGTTGAGATACGCCATTTCGTCACAGTTGCCCAGCTCGGCAGTTTTACCTTAGCGGCGCAGGCGTTAGGCATGACTGGTTCGGCGCTCAGTAAAAGCATAGTGCGCTTAGAAACCCGCTTAGGCACTAAACTACTGCACCGCACCACAAGGCGTGTAAGCTTAACCAATGATGGCGATTCGTATCTCACAGATTGCCAAAATGCCATGGCAATCCTAGACAATGCACAGAGCCGACTCGGCAGCGAACAGCAAATTCCCTCAGGTCGAGTGCGAGTGGATTTACCTGTGACGTTTGGGCGGCGATATATACTGCCAACCCTATTATCACTATCGCAAAAATATCCCAAGCTCGAGTTATCCATTACCTTTAACGATAGAGCGACTGACTTGTTCAGTGACGGCATTGATTTGGCGGTGCGTGTCGGACAACTCGGCGACACTGTGGATTTAGTCGCCCGTAGATTAGGAGAACAACGCCGAGTGATCTGCGCGTCTCCCGCCTATTTCGCTCGACTTGGCACGCCACAAGACAAAGAAGATCTCAACCAGCACCAATGCATTGTCGGCTGGCCGCTTGGGCAGCAACATCGCTGGTTACTTAAAAATGAGGATGGGATCATCGAGGCCTATGACATTCCAGTACGCCACGAAATAGCTGATTGCGAAGCCATTTTAGCGGCCACACTGGCGGGAGTGGGTTTAGCACAAGTGCCGATATGGTTAGTTGAGGACTATCTTAAAACTGGTGAACTTATCTCGGTACTAGACGAACTCGCCAGTGACGACACACCCATCCACTTAATTTGGCTTAAAACTCCTTACCTCCAACCAAAGCTACGAGTGATCATCGAAGCACTGGCCGACTTAGCGAAAGCGCCAAAAAGCAGATTTAAGGCAGGATAAGTAAAAGGCCTCGACTAATCGCGACCTTTCACTTTGGGACTAACGGCTATTTATTTTGATGTACAGATTGGTCATAGAGAGTGATCGCTTTCCTGAGCGCGTCAAAATCCGCCGAACACAAATGCTGCTTTAAGCTATCAAACTTTTCGGCAGGCCAATCGTAGATTTTTAACGCCAGTAACTCAGTAATAACGTCTTTATCGAACCGATACTTGATTAATTTCGCGGGTGATCCCGCCACAATACTGTAGGGTTCGATATTTTGGGTGACAACACTATTTGCGGCAACAACCGCACCTTCACCTATCGTCACCCCAGGCATCAGCATACATCTCATACCTAACCAAGCCCCATCACCAATATGAGTATCACCTTTGCCTACGTAGGCATCCTCGATGAAATCCACAAAGGGGTATAAACAAAACCAATCTGCTCTATGCGTATGATTTCCGCCCATTAAGATCACAACTTCGGCGGCGATACACACATAGTTACCGATATAAAGTTTATCGATAGGCCACTTAGGCTCCCACTCACGGCTCACTTCATCGCCATGAAGATATCTCACTACAGATCCCTCAAAGCCAGCATCCCAACAATCACTGTAATAGCTATGTTGACCTTTGACTATGATATTGGGATTGGTGACTACCTCATGCAATAACTGAACTTTTGACCAATGCTTTTTCTGCATTGCAAATCCTCTTTATAAACAAAATTGTTAATACGAAACATAATGTTATGAGAAGTTTTACATTAGAATAGTCAGTGAATACGCGGCTGTTTTAGCAGAGGAATGAGTTTCATATAAAAAATCACAAGTGGGTATAAAAAAGAAAATAGCCCATAAAACTGAAATATCGACATGAGCTAAGCCGTTGTCACTGAAAGCATACTATGTTCACGATGAGAAAAATATTCCCTATTTCATCGCGGCTTTTACATAGACATCGAAACGGTTTTTCTTGGTTTCAATAACCGTATTAGGCTTAACCCCATCCAAATCTTCGGCATAATCTGGGCGCTTAACGACGACACGTTTAGTTGCTAAGGCTAAAGCTGGGGCGAGTAAGCCATCGGCATCTAAATCGGCACCGACTAAGGATTGGAATACACGCATTTCTTTTTTAACAAGGGCCGATTTATCACGGTGGGGGTACATAGGATCGAGGTAAACCACATCCACCTCTTGTGCCAATTTCGATAGTGCTTCTAGGCTAGATCCATGAAATAGGCGCATCCGCTCACGCATCCAATCGCCAATTTCAGCATCTTGATAGGCGCGGCGCAGGCCGTCTTCAAGCAATGCCGCAACCACAGGATGACGCTCTACCATAGTCACTGTACAACCAAGGCTTGCGAGCACAAATGCATCGCGCCCTAAACCCGCAGTGCCATCGACCACACTCGGTGTTACCCCTTGCTTTAATCCCACCGCTTTAGCGATGGATTGACCACGACCACCACCGAACTTACGTCTATGGGCGACGGCGCCAGTCACAAAATCCACCACTATGCCATCGAGCTTAGGCTCATCGCGTTTATGCAGTGATAAAGTATCTGATTCAAAACGCAATTCGAAGGTCGCATTCGCATCGTAGACGAGTTGCCAACGTGCACAAATATCCACAAGTGTTGGGTATTGCTGATTGAAAAAAATCGGGGTCACAGGCTGTCTTCTAACCAACGAAAATGATGGCCATTATGCCTAAAAATCTCGTTTATGAATATGCTAGTAAGCAAAACACATCGCCAAGCTCATCACTGTCTTAGCCAATTTGTCCCAGTGCGCCCTTAAAAATTCAAACAAGCATCACACTGTAATGTACTGATTTATAAAGGCGGCAATCTATTTGTATAACAGTTTAGTGATTTATGTTATATGTTACGTCCCCAGCCAACCTGCGTGACTTCCGTACGGGATAAGGACTTTTTTTGCTTCAATGGCTAAAAGGTTTTTTGTTTATCAGGGAGCAAGATTTTTTAAATCCTGACAAAACGATATTAAAAACCAGCTTATTGCGGATTATTCTGCTTAGTGGCGCCATCTTGACCACTAGCATAGTGCTGCATAGCTCTTTAATTGCGTATGAGTTAAACCTCACTTTCATTATCAGCATTACGGTCAGTTTTTTAACCGTACTATTCCTGTCTTTATGGTTTACGCGCAAATATTTACTCGTCAGCTCTATCAGCCTGCTGGCGATGGTTATTGCAGCCTGTTTATCTATGTTGTTGTTTATCCCTGACTTTAACTTATCGCAGGTAGGTATTACTTTCTTATATACCTTGCCCTTGATGGCGCTTTTCCTGTTTGGCAGAAAAGTCGCTTTTATTATGATGTGTTTCAACGTATTGCCTTTTTTATTGCTACTGCGTAACCAAAACCTGCCACCCATTATCGATATTGATATCAGCCTACCTGCGACCCACGCTTATCTAAACGGTTTGCTGTTTATGTTTTTTAATATCTGTATCCCGTTGTCGGCAATGCGCCTGCTAAAAACCCAGAAAATCCATGCGCAGCAAATGATCCAGCATCAAAATGCACTGCAACATACATTAGACCAATATGCTGAAATCTTTGAAAATAATGGTACAGCCTCTTTCTTCTGCAATGAGGATGGAGTCATTCTCAACCTGAATAATGCCGCGAGGGAAATCGCTGGAGAAGTCACACTAAACCGCACTCGCCTATGTGACATTTTTGAACTTACCGAAGATACCAGCACGAATTTACTGGCGGCCTCGTTTCCGACCCATTTAAAGAACAATAACAGCACTAAATATCTGCTGCAAAAAGCCTCATTACAGCACCACGATACTTTGTTGTTTCACTGCCACGATGTCACAGAACAGGCAAACCATGCGATTGAGCTGAGTCGACTTAAAAAGCACCACATCAGCACGCATTTCTATGATTTAGTGACGGGATTACCCAACGAAAATCACTGGTATAACCCAGCGCCAAGCTTGATCCATCAGGAAATGACCGTAGCCTTAATCAAAATTGATAATCTTAGCCAAATTAATGCTGCTTTCGGTATCAGCGTCGGAGATGCCATCCTAAAAGCCTTTGCTATTGAACTCAAAAATCGCTTTGGTCATATCGCAAAAATATACCGATTTAGAGGAGCATCGTTTGCACTCGAGTTTACTAGCCTGCCGCTTATCTCCCCTGAAAACCTAGCGCTACAATTACGCGAGCGTATTCCAACAAACCTACAACTTAAGCAAGAACAACAGACTGAATATCATCTCGAGTGCAGAGTCGGTTGCAGCTCTGGTAATAAAGCCTCACCGCAGCAAGCCGCGGAGCAATGTTTAATTGCCATAAAACAAACCACCCAAGCTAGCCCAGTGATGGTGTATTACATTGGTTTGATTAACAATCTGCTCGAAGCTTCATCGCAAAAAGCCAGAATCCGTGACGCGCTGAAACACAACCGCCTTGAAATGTGGCTGCAACCTAAAGTGATGGCCAATGGCCACATTACTAGCTTTGAAGCGCTAGCCAGAATGTTTGACGAAGACGGCACTATGATCATGCCGAACACTTTTATCCCCATCATAGAGTCATCTCAATTGCAGGCGATTTTTGCGATAAAAGTCTTCAGGCAATTACTACAACTGATCCGTTCTTGGCCTAAGAATGTGCCTCTGGTTAGGATAGCCTTTAATTTATCAGGGCAAGATATTCTGTCGGATCGCTTCTTTAAGGTGTTAATCCAAACCTATATGAATCATCCTGAACTCATCCCATTGTTGGAAATTGAAATTACTGAAACCTCTGTATTTTCAACCCATAAAGAAACAGGCCGACGCCTAAACACCTTAGCTCGCATGGGGGTTTCTATCGCCATTGACGATTTTGGCACTGGCCATGCGTCATTAAGCCAGCTCATTGATATCAGTGCCGACACAATTAAAATCGACCGTTACTTTGTCAGTCAAATGGGCATTAGTGAACGCCATACCCAAATTGTTAACGCTGCCATCCTGTTAGCCAAGAGCTTAAAACTCAACGTCATTGCCGAAGGTATCGAAACCGAAGCCCAGTTATTGCAACTCACTGCGCTAGGATGCGAACAATTTCAAGGTTATTTATTCGGTAAACCCGCACCAGCGAATCTCTGGCTGAAAACCTTTCAAATGCAAACCCCCACACATTGGTTTGCCAATAAAAAGAGCGCCAACTGAGGCATTAAATTTACGCCTAGAAGCATCGCAGGTATAATTGGCGACTGGCATTTGCCTCTCTTTGCTATGTTTGCAAATTACTAGGATCCCCCATGTTAAGTTACCGCCATGGTTATCACGCTGGCAATTATGCCGATGTGTTGAAACACGCCATCTTGCTACAAACCTTGCAGCTGATGCACAAAAAAGACAAACCACTCGTGTATATCGATACCCACGCAGGTGCGGGTGGTTATGCTTTAAGCGATGAATTTGCACAGAAAACAGGTGAATACCTCGAAGGTGTAGCTAAGCTTTGGGATAAAACTGACCTACCACAATCACTGCAGGACTATGTCGCCGCCGTGCGCCATTTTAATGAAGAAAATCCAGACGAACTAAACTTCTACCCAGGTTCACCCGCCATTATCGACATGGAGCTAGGGCCTAAAGATCGCATGGTCTTGCACGAGCTGCACAGCACTGATTATGTGTTATTGGATGATTATTTCTGCGAAGACAGACAAGTTAAAGTGATCAAAGGCGATGGCTTAAAAGGCCTTATCGCCGCAGTACCACCATTAGAGCGTCGTGCTCTGGTGCTCGTCGATCCTAGCTACGAGATGAAAACCGACTACCAAGATGTGGCCGAAACCCTGATAAAAGCGCACAAGCGTTTTGCTACGGGTGTGTTTATCCTGTGGTATCCAGTCGTAAATCGCGCTCAGACCGAAGGTATGTTATCGCGCCTCGCCAGCAGTGGCATTAAACGTCAGTTGAGAATTGAACAAGCCATTAAGCCCGATTCAGATGAATTTGGCATGACTGCGGCAGGATTATGGATCATCAATCCACCTTGGCAGTTAGACGAAATCGCAACAGAATTAATGGATTACTTGGGTAAAACACTTGGACAAGTGGACGGTAACATTACCGTAAAATGGGAAGTCGGCGAGTAACCTTCGACTCGAATGGCGGCGATGATCTCTGGATTTTCGCCACTTCATTTCAGCTTATCAATGCGGTAACTAAACGTCTTTCTGCTCGCGGTAACGCTTCAATAAAATTTTCACACGCTCAACATAGGCTTGGGTTTCAGGATAGGGCGGAATGCCATTGTACTGAACCACGGTCGTCGGCCCCGCATTGTAAGCCGCGCAGGCCAATGCGATATCACCATTGAACTGTTTTAGCATTTGTGCCAAATACTTACTGCCACCTAAGATATTCTCTTCGGGTAAAAACGCATTTGCCACACCCATTTCTTTTGCTGTTTCTGGCATCAATTGCATTAATCCCATGGCGCCAGTTCGCGAAAGTGCACGCGCATTAAAGGCTGATTCCGCGTGGATCACAGCGCGGATTAAGGCGGGATCAAGTTGATGCTTATGGGCTGCATGGGAGATCAAGGCATCATAATTAGCGGTAAATAGCCGAATACCATTCCAGTCTATGGTCGAATCGGGACGACAGGCAAAACAGTCATATAACAAAATTTGATACTGGTTATTTGCGGGGGCTTTGTCGGTAAATACGGTGACACCATTAGCTTGTTGGTATTGATAAATTTTGAGTTTTTCTAGACCTTCACTACTCACTATGCCGCTTTGTGAGTACCGCGCCACAATACGCGGCTTAGCTTTTTCGCGCGCCTCCTCAGCATTTGCATTTATCATCAAACTCGAAATCAATAATAAGCACAGGCCTAGTACCTCAAATCTGCAGGGCAATGAAAAGGCTGCAAAAGTCAGTGTACGAGCAAGCGCTAAGCGAGTAAGCAACATCAAAGTCCCGTGTACTGATTAAGTTTAAGTACTTCAATAATAGCAAAGAGTTGCTTCATTTCTCGGTTTATCTGACTAAATTCTACTGAAAAGGTTGCGCCATGAAAAATGGACTGCATTTGAAAATGCGTTCTGCGATTCGGTAGGAACAAAGTTAGTTTATTGCGGAAAAATGCACATTGAATATTGCCATCGAAATGTTTTGCAAGCTCCTGCAAGCGCTCCATAAATGCCGTATTGAGCAAATAGCGTGACTCGATTTGATCCGTTGAAAACACGTCGAACTCTTTTTCAAATTGCGGATCTTCAAGTTTGACTCGTACCAGTCCCGCATGGCTGTCGGACAGGAAATTTGCTAAACCACCGCGATCCCTCAGCACAACAGTATGACCCATAAACGCTTTATGGCTACTCAGCTCAACCACTAAGCCACGAAACTGGGTTTCCGTGCGGGTCACAGTTCTGCGCCTGCTGGTACTGACATCCAGCTCTTCGACTTGCACATTCTTGGTCAAGGTAAGCTCATTGACCGTCAACTCAACGCCCTTATAGCAGCCTTGTATATAGTCACCGAAGCTGACTTTGTCGTATCGCGGTAATACTTTAGCCGCAACGAGTCGATTCATGTCGAGGCGCATTTCGCGGCTATAAATAAAATCATCGCCGAAATATTTAAACATCAGCGGATAAATATCATTTTGAACCAAATGCTTAAACTCACGAGTCGGAGCAAAGCTCCACCAGCATAATCCGACTAAGGCAAGCAATGGCAAAGGCGGGAAATAAGCGCCACCGCTGTAGTAGCCAATAACGGTGAGCAAGCTCAGCCCAAGCACTATCATCAAACTCAAATACAAACGTTTACGCGCCGCCTTAAGGCAAGCCACACGCTTAGTTTCATATTTGCGACTGATGGGCGCGATATGTTCTTCGTAATAGGCTTCGAGTTGAGGTAGTTCGTCAAAATCCGCAGACAAACCAACAGACCCCCGATAAGTCCGAATCGGGCTACCTAAAATAAAAGTGATGATATTCATATTGATGTCATAGTATTGCAGGGTGATAACTCACCCTGCACAGCTAAGCTTACAAGTATTCGGCCGCATCTACGGGCGCTTTTGCCGCTTCGCTCACCTCATAGAATGGCATCACTTTAATACTCGCCATAGAAGCGATAATCGAGCCGGGGAAGATTTCTACCGCAGTATTAAGCTCGGAAACTGCCGAGTTGTAAAAACGCCTCGCAGCTGAGATATGCGCTTCGACCTCGTTATAGGTCTGCATCGCCTGCAACATAGTGTTGTCGGACTTGAGCTCAGGATAGTTCTCCACATTCACCATCAAGGTGCTCATTTTGTCGTTCAACCGCTCGGCCTGAACTAAATGCTCTTTAACGGCACTCGGATCGGCCTTGTTGTAATTATGGCTGAGCTGAGTGCGTAATTCGGTGATTTCAGTGAGCAGTGACTTTTCATGCTCCATAAATCGTTTAGCAATTTTTAGAATATTAGGCACAAGGTCGGCACGCTTGGTCAGCTGTACATCGATACCCGACAAGGCTTCGAGCGCGGTATTGCGCTTTTTGACTAGGCTGACGTACCAAAGATAGGTCACGATAAAAATCAGCGTTAATCCCAATAACAATTTTTCCATCTTCCATCCTTAGGTTTCTTATTCTTGTTAATAGGATACAGCTAACCATAAATGAGTGAAAATTTCACCTGCGGGCTGATTAAGACAATGAAATTACTCGCTGGTCAGAGCTGGCGATGTCATCTAACGAGCAATCATCAACGAAACTGGCCATATTCAGCGATGAAAAGTGATCATCTGCATAAAAAACAGTATTTAACCTATAAATTTATCGATATTCAGCTCCGATACAGCAAACAAGGTCTATAGTGTATTGGCACAACATTAGAGCATCCAATTTTGCTCGTGAATACTGGACTCCTCGAGAGTCCATTTTTTTATCCTAATTTTAGCCCTCCTCACCTCAACACAGTCAATAGCAACATTTAAGTTTCAATTAAAACTTAACAATCATACTTTGCCGCTAATTTTTTAACTTTTACCTTAGCTTTCACTCCGAGTCTTGCACCTAGAGTTATCCCCTCAGCCACGTCATCCACAATCGGCCGTCGGCAATGTCTCGAGTCTGTTATAGGGTCAAAATATTGCGCTGCGTAAAGGTCGACATAAAGGAAGGACGATGAGTTTTAATTCCGGCGATATTCCCCCCAAAAAAGCTTCTGAACCCAATCCACAACAGGGCGATATCAGCTCTAGTGGTTGGTTTGTACGTTTTCTCAATATTGTTGAACGCTTAGGCAATCTGCTGCCCCATCCAATCACCTTATTCGCACTGTTCTGTGTTGCCGTGGTCATTATTTCAGGTATTGCGGGCTACTTTGGGTTAACCGTGGTGGATCCTAGACCTATTGGCTCACACGGCCGCAGTGCCGACGGTTTAATCCATGTGGTGAGCCTAATGAACGCCGAAGGTTTGCGGATGATAGTCTCGCATCTAGTGACCAACTTTACTGGCTTTACACCGCTCGGCACTGTGCTAGTGGCGCTACTCGGTGTCGGGATTGCCGAACGCTCTGGCTTATTATCTGCGGCTATGCGTGCTTTAGTCATGGGCGCCTCTAAACGATTAGTCACTGTGACCATAGTATTTGCCGGCATTATGTCTAACACCGCTGCCGAGCTTGGCTATGTGGTACTAATCCCTATGGCGGCGATGATTTTCCACTCCATTGGCCGCCATCCACTTGCAGGTTTAGCTGCCGCTTTTGCCGGGGTTTCAGGAGGTTATAGTGCTAACTTATTGCTTGGTACTGTCGATCCCTTGCTATCGGGCATTACCGAAGCTGCGGCGCGCATGATAGATCCTCAATACAACGTCGGCCCAGAAGTAAACTGGTACTTCATGTTTGTCTCCACCTTTGTGATCACTTTCCTTGGCGCCTTTGTCACAGAGAAAATCGTCGAACCTAAGTTAGGTCAATACCAAAATGATGATGCAGACGAAACCGTACTGCAATCAATGGAGAGCATCAGTGCTATTGAGAAACGCGGCTTAAAATGGGCTGGGTTATCTATGTTAGTGCTCGCGGTTATTTTAGCGATTTCAGTCGTACCAGAAGGCGCACCGCTGCGCCATCCTGAAACCGGTCTCATCTCAGGTTCGCCATTCCTCAAGGGCATAGTCGCCTTTATCTTTATCTGTTTTGCCATACCGGGCTTTATTTACGGCAAAGTCGTGGGCAGCATCAAAAATGATAAAGATGTCATCAATGCCATGTCCCACTGCATGAGCACTATGGGCATGTATATCGTCCTCGTCTTCTTCGCCGCACAGTTTGTCGCCTTCTTCAACTGGAGTAATTTAGGCGCAGTATTGGCGGTGTTAGGTGCCGATGCACTGCAATCCATAGGCTTGACGGGCCCGATCGTATTTTTGTTCTTTATTATGCTCTGCGGCATGATCAACTTGATGCTTGGCAGTGCCTCGGCCCAGTGGGCCATTACCGCTCCTATTTTTGTGCCTATGCTCATGCTGGTTGGTTATGCGCCCGAAACGATTCAAGCGGCGTACCGTATTGGAGATTCGGTGACTAACTTAATCACACCTATGATGAGCTACTTTGGTTTGATCTTAGCGGTTGCCTGTCGTTACCAGAAAAACCTAGGGATAGGTACGCTGATCGCCACTATGCTGCCGTACTCGCTCGTGTTTTTCGTGGGTTGGACAGCGTTCTTCTTCCTGTGGGTATTTGGCTTTGGTCTGCCCGTTGGGCCGGGAGCCGCGACTTACTACACGCCTTAATCGCAATAAAAAAGGCGTCGATGGTGAAGTCGACACCCTTTCTTTATTCGATAACTTTAGTCGTATAGCCATTCCATTAACAGACTGCAGATCATCAAAAAAATACCTAGATTAAACACATAGGTCTGTAGGGTAGATTTTAATGTCGAGTCCTCAGCTTGCGATACTATCTGGCTCACAGACATAAAAAATAATTGAGGGGCTAGCCCCATGCCCACAAATAACACTGCAGCACCGACACAGCGAGTTAACTCTGGTAGTACAAGCTCCTGCAAGTAAAATGCATAAACGCCATAGGCCAAAAATGCCAGCGCTATGCCATGACATACCATTCCCACGATAAGTTGCTTAGTGGCAAGATTACCCCACGAAAACACCATGTCACCCCTACACTCAGCTTAACCAGAACTATTGATACTATTGGGCGCGCAGTTTATCTCGCTTACAATTAATCTGCACCCACACAAACCAACCAACCAACCAAATAAAATACCGCCAATGGGATAAATATAGAGCGCTCTTTGCAGTTCCGCCCAGAATGGATCGCCCGAGATAAAATAATGTATTAAGGCGACCACGAGGGACGTCAGCATACCCCAGAACAATACGCCAAAGACCAAAATGACATACATCTTACCCTTAGCAATGAGTGCATCTAGTTTTTGCAATTCCAACGCAGCATCATCCATGTTTCGTCCTCTTAACTGCCTCAGCGCAATATGCCAGAACTCGCGCACAGTGCCTATCCATCTTTATAACTAACAGCATTAAAATAACAAAAAGCCCTGCAATTGCAGGGCTTTAGTTTAGAAACGATCGAGCTTATTCAGCTGAGTTTGGCTTCTGTTCTTTACCTTTCTTCTCGCGCTTACTGAAGAGACGCTCCACTATCACGAAGAATAATGGTACGAAGAAGATCCCTAGGAAAGTCGAGCTCATCATACCGCCGAGTACACCTGTACCAATGGCGTTTTGACTACCAGAGCCTACACCGGTACTGATAGCTAACGGCACAACACCCAGACCAAAGGCTAGAGACGTCATTAAGATGGGGCGAAGACGCACACGCACCGCATGTAAGGTCGCCTCAACTAAGCCTGAACCTTTCTCATAGAACTCTTTAGCGAATTCCACAATCAAGATGGCGTTCTTAGTCGCTAACCCTACTGTGGTTAACAGCCCCACTTGGAAGAACACGTCGTTTGGCAAGCCGCGACCATTCATTGCAATCAAGGCACCGATGATCCCAAGCGGAACCACGAGCACAACTGCAAAGGGTACCGACCAGCTTTCATAGAGTGCTGCCAATACTAAGAAGACCACTAAGATTGACAGAGCATACAGCGCTGGTGCTTGGTTACCCGATAGACGTTCTTCATACGATAGACCGTTCCACGCGACACCAAAACCAGGAGGAAGCTGCTTGGCTAAGTCTTCCATAATTGTCATAGCTGCACCGGTACTGAAACCAGGTGCCGTGGCACCCTGAATGTTCATCGATGGTAAGCCGTTAAAGCGTTCTAAACGTGGAGAACCGTATTCCCATGCACCTGTGGCAAACGCAGAGAATGGCACCATATCACCCTTGTTATTGCGCACGTACCAAGAATCTAAATCTCCCGGTTGCATACGATACTGGGCATCACCTTGCACATATACTTTCTTCACGCGGCCGCGGTCAATAAAGTCATTCACATAAGAACCACCCCAAGCCGTTGCAAGCACATTGTTCACATTAGTGATTTCAATGCCTAACGCGCTCAACTTAGCGTGATCTACATGTAATTGATAAATTGGCGCATCTTCTTGACCGTTTGGACGCACACCCACCAGATTTGGATTCTGTGCCGCCATACCAAGCAGTTGATTACGTGCCGCCACTAACTTCTCGTGGCCTTGGCCGTTCTTATCCTGCAGGTACATGTCGAAACCGTTCGCCGTCCCCAACTCGATTACCGCAGGCGGTACGAAGGCGAATACTAAGGCATCTTTCATCTGACCGAACACACCCATAGCGCGACCAGCAATAGACTTCACATCCATACCAGGCGCTTCACGCTCAGACCAATCCTTCAAACCAACGAAGGCGATACCCATGTTTTGCCCTTGACCCGCAAAACTGAAGCCCGCCACGCTAAACACCGACCTCACGCCCTCCTCAGCCATAAAGTGATCAGACACTTTCTCCAATACTTTTAAGGTACTTTCTTGAGTTGAGTTAGTCGGCAAAATGGCTTGCGTGAACAAAATACCTTGGTCTTCATCTGGTAAGAACGCCGTAGGCATACGGATAAAGATCCAACCCACTGCAATAACCAGCACAACGTAAATCGCCATCACTCTAAAGCCGCGCTTGATGATCCCAGCAACGCTCGACTCATAACGATTAGTCAGTTTATCGAAACTACGGTTAAACCAACCAAAGAAGCCAGTTTCGATATGAGCATGGCCCTTCTTAATCGGTTTGAGCATAGTCGCACAAAGTGCAGGTGTTAAAATCAAAGCAACTAGAACAGACAACGCCATCGCAGATACGATAGTGATAGAGAACTGACGATAAATAACCCCCGTTGAACCTGACATAAATGCCATAGGGACAAACACTGCAGAGAGGGTCAGACCGATACCGACTAAAGCACCGGTAATTTGATCCATCGACTTACGCGTCGCTTCCAGTGGACTTAAGCCCTCCTCGGCCATTACCCGCTCGACGTTTTCCACCACCACAATCGCATCGTCCACCAGCAAACCAATGGCGAGCACCATAGCAAACATGGTTAAAGTGTTAATCGAGAAACCCGCTAACGACAGAATCGCAAAGGTTCCCAGCAATACCACAGGTACTGCAATAGTCGGGATCAAAGTTGCGCGGAAATTTTGCAAGAAGAGGTACATGATGATGAACACTAGTACAATAGCTTCAAGCAAGGTATGCACTACACCTTCTATCGATTTTTCAACGAAAGGCGTTGTATCGTATGGATAAACAACTTCTAGCCCTTGCGGGAAGAAAGGTTTCATCTCAGCAATTTTTTCACGAACAGCTTCAGCAGTATCAAGCGCGTTAGCACCCGTTGCCAGCTTAATCGCTAACCCTGTCGCAGGTTGACCGTTATACAGTGACACCACAGCATAACTTTCAGAACCTAATTCAACCCGTGCCACATCGCTTAGGAAGACGTTTGCGCCTGAAATATCCGATTTAAGGATAATTTTGCGGAACTCTTCCGCCGTTTGTAAGCGGCTTTGAGCCGATACCGTTGCGTTCAACTCTTGGCCTGCCACAGAGGGCGCGCCACCTAGCTGTCCAGCTGAAACTTGAGCGTTTTGAGAACGAATCGCTGCGATAACGTCTAAACTGGTCAAGTTGTATTGAGTCAATTTCAACGGATCTAGCCATATACGCATCGCATATTGGGCACCAAACAGCTGAATTTCACCTACGCCCGGTACGCGACTCATAGGATCTTGAATGTTCGCACCAACATAGTCGGCGATATCGCCTTTATCTAACGAACCATCGGTCGATACGAAGCCTAATACCATTAAGAAGCCTGAACTCGACTTGTTAACGTTAACCCCTTGCGCCTGCACCTCTTGCGGTAACAGGGTCATAGCGCCCTGTAACTTGTTCTGTACTTGAACCTGTGCAATATCCGGATCGGCTTCAGCGTTAAAGGTTAAAGTGATCTCAGCATTACCAAAACTGTCACTGGCTGAGGCGATATAACGGAGGTGATCGATACCCGTCATACGTTGCTCAATCACCTGAGTCACAGAATCTTCAACAATCTTAGCGGAAGCGCCAGGATAGTTAGCACTGATCACCACGGTCGGTGGTGCAATGTTAGGATATTGGGACACTGGCAGCGAGCGGATCGAGAGGATCCCCGCCAGCATAATAATCAAGGAGATCACCCACGCAAAGATGGGGCGATCAATAAAAAAACGTGCCATAGCTATGCCCTATTGTGCTTGCGTTTCAGAAATAACTTTGGTGGTTACTGGAGCGCCGGGACGAACTTTCTGTAATCCTTCCACAATCAACTTGTCGCCCACAGTTAAACCAGAAGTGACTCGCCATTGGTTGTTAATCACTTCTGCGGTCGTCACTGTTTTCGCTTCGACTAAACCTTGGTCATTCACCACCATAGCCACAGCTTCACCCTTAGAGTTACGCGTAATCGCTTTTTGTGGAACCAAGATAGCCTGTGGATCAGTGCCCGCATTTAACATAGCGCGAACATACATGCCAGGTAACAAGATACCTTCAGGGTTAGGGAATTCTGCGCGCAGAATAACGGAGCCAGTGTTTGGATCCACGCTCACTTCAGCGAACTGCAACTTACCCGGATGACTATATTGAGTACCATCTTCAAGCAATAATTTCACGTCTGCATTTTCTGAAGCTTGTAGCTTACCTTGCTGCAACTTAGCTTTAAGACGTAACAACTGAGCACTCGATTGCGCGATATCCACATTGATAGGATCAAGTTGTTGAATCGTCGCCAGCGTTTGGCTCTGGTTGGCAGTGACTAACGCACCCGCAGTCACACTCGATTTACCGATACGACCAGATATAGGCGCTAATACTTCAGTATATTGCAGGTTAATTTTAGCGGTGTTAATCGCAGCTTCAGCCACGGTTACATTCGCTAATGCTTCTTTATAAGCCGCTTCAGCTTCATCGAACTCTTGCTTACTGATGGCGTTGGTTTTTACCAATTGCTGATAACGTGCCGCCTTAGCTTTTGCTGAGGCTAAGCCCGCATTCGCTCTGGCTAAATCAGCATTGGCACTCACTAAAGCAGCTTTATAAGTTGAAGAATCAATCTGATACAGAGATTCACCCTGTTTCACATTGCCACCTTCAACAAAACTACGCTTAGTGATAATACCGTTAACCTGTGGACGAACTTCAGCCTCGAGGAAAGCTTTACTGCGTCCTGGTAATTCCACCTGAATCACTTGTGGCTGGGCAACAACATTAAGGATTCCCACTTCCATACTACGTGGACCAGCGCCCGCCTGAGCGCTCTCTTCTTGAGGGCTGCAAGCTGCCATCCATAACGCCACGCTTATAACTGAGGCAAGTTTAATTGTCTGCCGCATGAGAACTCCTTCAAATATTAACTGCCCACATACCAGTACACTTATTGCGCTGACACGAGCCGTAATTGTAACTAAAATCAAATCCGTTATTTATCTCATAGCCTATATGAATCAACAAGGAAGATAACGAAACTAAATTGTAAACTAATGAAAATTTTCACTCATTCAGCATTACTATATTCATCGAATTGTTATTCGATTTAAAAAATCGGTTAACTTTGAGTGGCATTGTTAGGGGTATATGCCGTAAAACACCCAATAAGCCTACTCCATATTGAATATGTTGCAAATCTGTTCATATTCTAGACTTGCGGCAGGCCAAGGCCCACAGCTCAATGACGTTAGCTTAACCGTCACTTGTTGCAATAATTTGTACATAGAGACGAAAACGCAGCGCGCTTGTTTTTACTCAGGCCACTCTCAGCATCAAGTCGTTAAAAACGACCCTATCAAGACTGACAATACCGAAAGAGAGTAAGCAAAGAGCTGGCTTCAGACTGCTTGCGCGTAAAAACATGAATACATCCGATAGCGGATTGCTGTGCAGTTTATTACATCTACTATTTGTGCACGGCTAAAAGGCAGCGCCAGCGTTATGAGCCAACGCCACACAATTAAACAGTCACAAATAACAGCTAGCGGGCTATTTTAGTGGTTACCCCAAAACGGAGCAAACCCGAAATTCAGATTAATACCCCATTAAATGAAACTCAGACTCCCACAAATAATGCTTCTGTAATGACAAATATTGCTAGCAAAGCAATATTTGTCTATTAAAACTAATTTGTTCATCTTCAATCACAACTTAACAGGACTAAATTCGATTATCGCCCACGCTGCAAGCCAAAATGCGGCTGATATCAGCCAAACAACGACCCGACTCCTGTTGCCACTGATTAAATACGGCTTGCACTTGCTTAAGCGCCGTTTGTGATGAAAAACCCGTATCGACTAACTTATGTGCTTTAAAATAGCCTTGTACATCATCGGTTAACAAAAAAGTATCTTTGCCAATACCGCGCAGAAAATAGGGACCCGTATTGCCGCCCAGTCGGGTACCGCGTTTCTTTAAAAATGCCCACAACCCGATAATATCCTGCGTCGGCCAAGCGGCGATCAGCTGCGCCAAGCTGCCATGTTCGCGAGCAACATCGTGGATCAGCAGAGCATTATCATAAATGGCTTGAGTCTTTTTAAGATGGCGAATCAAGGTCGCATCACTTGCCCGCGCTTGAATTTGCTCAGGCGATAACATTAATACTTTATGCGGTTCGAACCCAAAGAAAGACTTCTCATACTCGGGCCATTTGTTCACAACCACCCGCCATACAAAACCACTTTGAAACACCTGACGGCTCATCGCCGACAATAATTCAGCATCCCGATATTGGCGAATTTCATCATCAGACAGGCAACCAGACAATAAGGCTTCGAGTCCAGCAGGTCCGCCTTTGCGCTCACTGGCTCTGGCATAAATAGATGAAAAACGCTCTAACTGGCTCATATTATTACCTTTAAAATGATTAAATCCCGACACTTCCTATATGGGCTCATAATACCTATTTTTACCCCTGATGGATCACTTGGCTTTGCCAAGAAAAATTGTGTTTATTCCAGCATTTTTTAAGAAAACTCTTACAGCAAGCGCTTCAATTACGACTAAAGTTAAAACGTAAAGTCCGTAAAAGACTGGGTTTGGAGTGAGTGCCTATGGAGCTTTTTTATCACCCGTTATCACGCTATTCACAGAAAGTGCTCATCGCACTTTATGAAAAGCAGGCCAACTTCTACCCCAGAATCATAGATCTACGCGACCCTTTGTCTCGCAAGGAATTTCACCAACGTTATCCGCAAGCGCGAATCCCCCTGCTTAAAGCACAAAATGAACAGCTGATACCCGAATCCAGCATTATTATCGAGTACTTAGATAGGTATTTTGAAAACAGTACCCAGCTGCTGCCACAAGAACCACAACGCAACTTACAGGTACGTTTGTTCGATCGCATCATAGACAATGATATTAACAACCCATTATTTCAATTAGAAAAGTTAAAGCATATAGAAAACAGCAATGAATTCGAAATCAAACAATTAGAGAAGCAACTACTGACACAGTTTCAACGCTTAGACGCGCAACTCACACAACATCATTGGGTCTGTGGCGACAGTTTTACCTTAGCCGACTGTGCACTAATCCCTTGTTTAAGCTATAGCTTCCAACATCTAAACCTGTTGGATTTAGATGAAATCGTGCGCTATTGGCAACAGGCACAACTGCGTGGCGCTTGGATGTTAGTACAAGAAGAGGTGTTACTGGCTGAGATGGAGGAAACGGCAGGAATAAGAGGCATACCTTAGCGAGTAAGTCATGCCTCAACACAATCACATATTGCGTTCTTTCTTCAACTGCAAAAACGCTTTCCACTTCACGACTTCTGGCGGCAACTCAGGTGCAGGATCGGTATAACCCGCTTCTTTCACGAGGACATCTAGCGGCACTTGCTTACCTTTGCACACAAACACACCGCGCACATGCACGATACAATGTAGGCCACGTTCGCTCACAAAGCGTTGTTCAATATAGAAATATTTTTCATCCCAACCGACGACTTTGGTTTCAATCTCAAAGGTTTTCAGCGGCTTAATATCGCGAATATAAGTAAATTCGGCGGCGTTGACTATCGGCATCCACTTCAACTTCAAGAAACGTTTCAGCAGACCCATCTCAGCCAACATATAAGTCCGCGCCAGATCCATAAACGCGGGATAGCGAGAATTAGTGAGATGGAAATTGATGTCGCAATCGCTCGGTAAAGCACGATAAGTGATACGACTTGTCCCTAGAAAATCGATCTTACGACAATGGCGCGTGCGCCAGAATAACAACCAAAACAAACGAAAATACAGATTCATAACGCGCCGCCCTTGAAATAAGAGCCACAGGCTAACAGAGGTCATACCACAGGGCAAGCGAGATATAGCTCACAAAAAAGACGCCCTAAGGCGTAATGCCGATCAGTTAAGACAGATCGCTTGACGATCTCGCTGAAAAGATCAAAATCCGATGACCTCATGTCATCGGATTTTTTTATGCAACTCTCAGAAGCACTCGCCCGTACTCATATTACCCGCCTAACCGAATTCACCTGCTTAGCAGATGTGTTAGAACCTGAGTTAATTCAATCTTGCCTAGACTCTCAGGGCGTTGCGACGTTAAGACGGCGTAAATTGCCGATGGACGCGATGATTTGG